>JABHKE010000119.1 GCA_018692355.1 Fidelibacterota bacterium | reverse complement strand
TCTTTCGGGTGGATTTATTATTTTGCTCCAGGCATTGAACACGGGCAATGTAATGAACGCTAAGGCTGAAGTATTAACACAACAAGCTGTTTTGCTCAATAATAAAATTCAAGAAATTCGCAGTCGTCGTTTTGATGAGAATACCACAGCACCTTGGTCATCTTCCTTAGGGAGTGACAATCCCACGGATACTTATCTTTCTTTTGACGGAGGGAATGATTATGTAAACATCCCTTCTTTTGTTGCCCCAGGAGGAAGCTCTTCAAGAACACTAACCGCATGGATTAAAAGAGGAAATGGTTCTAGTAGTTATGAAACTGTAGCTGGCTGGGGTAATGATTTATGGAATAACTTATTTGATATTGCTGTAAAAAATAATGCATTATTTTTTCATGGTTACGGAGGTGACTTTGGTGGTTCAATTACAGTCAATAAAGATATATGGCATTTTATCACTGTCACATACGATGCTAATACTGTCAAATTATATGTTGATGGAGTTGCTGATATTTCTCAGAGTAGAACATTAAATACAAGTACTGGAAACTTTAAAATTGGTAAACAACCAGACTTCCCTGGCCAGTGGTTTGAAGGATTGATAGCTGAAGTTAGTGTGTGGAATATTGCCCTAACTCTATCACAAATTCAATCCTATATGACTACATCTCCCACGGGCAGTGAAACTGGCCTGGTTGGCTATTGGAAAATGGATGAAGGGACCGGATCATCATCAGCTATAGACCATAGCGGAAATGGGAATAACGGTACTATTTATGGTGCATCTTGGCAAACTATCCAATCATCGTCAGAAAACTCAATTTTAACTTGGGATGATATTGATGATTTCAACGGATATGTTATTTCAGAGATTCCTAACTATCCAGCCTTTGGATGTGCTATTAAAGTTGACTATGTTGAAGCATCCAGTGGGTTTCACTCAGCCGTTACAGGCCCATCGGATTTTAAACGTGTCATGGTTGAAATTAATCATAAAACGTTACCCGCATTACGCGATACATTTATCGTGAGTCCAGGGTTATAATGAAAAAATATAATTCAGTTAAAAGCCAAAAAGGTTTTTCCTTAATCGAAATACTTTTGGTTATCCTAGTGCTTGGCATTATTAGCACCATGGCAGCTTCTATGTTAGCACATGGTGCTGATATTTATAAAGAAACAATCTATCGACAAAGTTTTATTGGGCAAGCTCGAAGTGCCTTTTGGCGAATGAGCCGCGAAAGCGGACTTCAAAGATCTGCGAGCAATTTTACACTTTCTGGCCCAAAATATCTTTATTCAAGAAATGCACATAATGAAAATGTCGAGTTTTCATTATTAAATGTAAGCGACTTGAATTATACTGCAATTTCAGGGACAACTTATCCACTTTCAAGTCAACTAAAGACATCTGAATCACTATTCCGATATTATAATCAATCTTTTACGGAGATCCAGTTGAGTGAAAATCAAACACTAGGTTCTCAAGCTGAAACAGTGCAATTATTACAATTGGATATGTCATTTAAACAAGATGATGATTCAGTGCGGTTTTCATCTTACATTTATCCAAATAATTTCCGTTATGGAAAAAAAATGTCCTATCATGATTAGAATAAAAACCATATCAAAAAAAATGGGGTCTGAATCGGGTGCTTTACTCATGGCATCCACAATGGGTATTTTTATTCTACTCAGTTTATTCGCATTTTATTTATCCCGTATGGTAATTTTAGAATCTCGAAATTCAGGGTTTCATGCTTTAGATATTAAAACTCGGAATTTGGCATTATCCGGATTAGAGCATGGCATGCAACTGACAAAAACATCTTATTCTTCCCTCGTACCTCCATCTGCAGTCTCAGGCAATTTCAACACAGGAGCATATACCGTCCAAGTTGACAAAAATAATGATGAAACTGGCTCTTCTCTGCCCTACAGCCACTATCATCTCCTGAAAAGCACAGGAACGATCGGTGATGTGAAGCGTTATGTGCGAATTTTAATAAGCTCTTATCCGGATGCGTTTAACCCAGGTTCTTTTGATGGAAACAATAACACCACCAATGCTATTTTCCCCACATTCGATGACACATACTTTCAAAATCTTCTGGATCAGATACCGGAAAATGGACCCAGCGGACATGTGGTAATCAACGAAGTAAATACTGGCGGTGTAGATCATATTGAATTGTATAATTACGGTACCAGTATAAATTTGAACGGCTGGAAATGGTATTGGCATGATAACCGGGGTTATTCAAACACTTACATCCTGCCAAATATTACACTAAATGCGGGAAGCTTTCTTAAAATAAAGGAAATGAATGGAAGTAACACAAATACGGTAATATATATGGGTCATAACATGATGTGGACTGCAAGTTCCAGTAATGGTATCGCTGGCGAACTTCGAAATAACAATAATAGTGTCATAGATTTTTTTAGGACGGCGGGAGATAATACAAATCCAACAGGAGGCACAGGTTGGGGTTCTCCAAATATACCCTATCCTGTAACGAATGATGTAGCCCGA
>JABHKE010000032.1 GCA_018692355.1 Fidelibacterota bacterium | reverse complement strand
GAAAATCGCGCAGCTTCTTTTGCAGATAAACCTAAAAATAGTGCGGCGCTGATGGTCATACCACTTCGGGATACACCGGGAATAATAGCCATAGCCTGGGCACAGCCAATCAAGATGCATGTTAAAAAAGAATGGTCTTTATCCTGACGATTTGCAAAAGATGATCCAAAGAGAACAACTCCAGTAAAAATGAGTGCGCCCCCAACAGCCGTCACATTCTCAAACAGGGAATCAATTAGATCTTTAAATCCTAGTCCAATACCAACTGCAGGCAAAGTCCCGATTAGAATGTACATAATAAATATTTGTGTCTTTTTTGAAGCAAGCGACAATATTAAGGATTTTATGTCATCAAAAAAGATCACAAGCACACTGGCAAGTGTTCCAAGATGAACAAGAATCTCAAATTCGTTTCCCGGTTGCTCGATACCCAAGATTGCCTGACCCAAGACCAAGTGTCCAGAACTGCTGATTGGTAAAAATTCAGTAAATCCCTGGATAATGCCCAGGATAGTTGCTTCTAGTATCGTCATAAGATAAAATAAAGTGGTAGGAATTTAGACGGGTGAAATGGAATCGGGTATTGGTAACTGTAAATTAGTAACGTGTTAATAATTAATTCGTAAATGGTTTCCAGATTATTAACAGTATCCCAATAATCCAATCATTCGTCCAGCTTTTTTTCCGTTTCGACGATATGAATGATATTTTTCTGCTTCACAATAAGTGCATTCGGTTAAAGTTGTTATTTTCTCACTTTTGAATCCATTTTGGACTAATTGGTGCAATGCCAATTTTTGGAGGTCAATTCGATACTTTCCAGCCCCTTTCTCTTCAATAAAATTTGGATCGAATTGGTTGATCACATCATCACTTACTTCGAAACAACATTTTTGAATTGACGGACCAATCAAAATATCAAAATTAGATAAGGATTTTCCCTTTTCTTCTATCTGCTTTGCGGATTGTAGTAAAATTCCATTAACCAATCCTCGCCAACCAGCATGAACCAAACCAAATACCGAATCCAACTGATGAACAAAATAAACCGGCATACAATCCGCTACCTGTATAGAACAAACTAAATTTGGATCCGAAGAAAAAACACCATCTGTATCTAAAATCCGACCCGCTTCCATCGGAAATAATATATTTGTGGAATGTGTCTGTTTAGGAATAATAAGAGAATCAGAATTAAACCCAGTTTGATCCGCCAGATCTTTTCGCCCTTCTAAACCATCAGCATTGAAGGATTTATAAGAGAAAATAGCCTTAATATTTTGATTAGAAAAATGATGGGAAAAATCCACCCAGTCTTTGTGAATCATTCAGCAGTATCACTATAAATAGTGCCATCATACACACCAATATTTTTCAATTTATTTTGGGTGTATTCCAACACCTGGGCAGAGCCATTTTCATTCCTGTTGGCACCGGTAAATTGGATTGATGTTTGTTCACCATGAAATCCACTATGTTTGCGAAGTTTATCCATGAATTGTCTTCTATTCATAACTCCTGAACTTATTATGGATTGCACGAATGAGGCATGATCCATAGCCAAAATGTGATAATTAGAAATTGAATTATCGTTATTAAATGAATTAGCCGAATTCACGTTCGTAATGATTCGCATACCTTGTACATGGGGGCCGATCAATTCTTGGTTCAATATAGTCATATCTAACCAATTCTCATTTCCAAAAAGCATGGTTTTCAAATTATACATGGGAAATTGAGTTCCTACATAGGTGAGTTCATCTTGTCTAATAGGAATATACATGGCATGGATAGTTTCAAGAACCACATTGGCAGAATCCCTCCTATCCATTTTCTCTTCTTCTTCAGGAATTTGATAGAAATCAGTTACATCCACATCAAAAAGCGCATCTAAACTGTCAATTGTTAAGTTCATAGCATCTTCATTGGGGTCTTTCTCCGGCAAAAGTGTCCATGCTATTTTTCGAATGGATTTGAATTGGCGTAATATATTTTCCGGTTTTTCAATATACCATTCCGTTGCCACCGGGTCCACTCCCAATTGGCGACATTCCTCTAAAAAGTGATCTGTCATGGCTTTTAATTTGCCATCACCAGGTGATAATACAGCGATATTTTCGAATCCCAATTCAGTAATCATCAACTGGGCGGTACGACGAGCAATAGTTCTGGAAGATGGTGATAAAAAGAAAAGGTTTGGAGCAATGTCAGACAGTCCGGGTGCCCCTGAATTAGGTATCAAGATGGGTAAGGAAGATTTGAACCCGGCCAAGGTCAAAACCTCTTCTTCTAATAGTGGACCAATAATACCAATAATGTTTCGATCAGAATGGAGCGATTTCACAATTTGCAAGGTATTCACACCATCTCCCTTTGAGTCGAAAACCAGAAATCGTATGGAATGTACAAATGATATATCGTCTAGATAATCAGCTAGTCCTAATAGATAAGATTGGCCTAACTCTTTTTCAGGTCCCGACAAAGGGACTATGACCCCTAGAGTCATTGAGCGGGGAAGACTGCTGGGTTTTGTATTTTTTATTGTTGAATATATGTGGGAAAAGGATTGTGGAAAAGCTTGCATATCAATTCCATTTAAAGCCAGGGAGAAATCATATGCATCTCCGTTTATCCAGGATAGGTATGCACGAGCCAAGTTAATAATTGCACGATTTGTTGAATTTTTTTCCCTGAAAAGAATTCCCTCTATTCTTTCCTCTTTCAGCCCATTGCCTATACAAATGATAAGTCGTTGGTCTATATCACTCAATTGAAGAGAATCTTTAGCTGTTGATCGAATCGTTAAATAGTTTTTGAACGCTTCGCTATTTTTCCCTTGAGATAAGGCGATATCCCCCATCAAAAGTAACGTATGGTTTTGGTAGGGAGATCCAGGAAAATTCGAAAGGACGGATTTAGCAGACCGAACTGCATCTTGCCATTTATTTTGTTGGTATTGAGATTTGGCTAACATGAGCTGAGATGCGGGATCCCGATAATCTTTATCTGTGATCAGGATGGATGAAAAATATTTTTCTGAAAGACGATATCTTTGTTCCTTGTAGGTTTGAACTGCTACATCAAATTTTTCATAATAGGTCAAGGTGTCAAACCCATCTGCTTTTAGAAGATTTAGAATTAAGATTAATAAAATAAATTTAGGAAATTGCATGATTTATCTGGAATAAAACCGATATGAAATTATAGACTCTAACACATGGATGGAATAATTGGTTTCACTGTTTTTTCCAGCATATTATGACCTTCCAGCCCTCATCTGCAGGAAAGATAGATTAAACTAATGAGAAACAAAATTATATTTTATTTATTAATGAACGTTAGCTTGCCATTCTCAAATTGATAATAGACTTTTTTCCCCATTTCAACCCCGTACACCCATTGTTCGGCTATGCCATGACGGCTGGATGTATGATTCAATTCATCCGGATTCCCAATTGAAATTCTAACTTGTCTTTCAGCCATTCCAATTTCAATTCCTTTATTCAAAACTTTATCAATCATTTCTTTCCCCCATTCCCGGGGCAATGGATCCGATGTATAGTAGTAATCCTGTACCCCCACACGGCCTTCTTCTCCATTATATCGAACAAATCCATCCAATCCATTTTTAGCTTTTATCTTTAACCACACAGGATGACCAAAATCTCGATTCTGATATGGGTGAACATCCAAAACAGTTACAGATTCGAATCGTTTAAAATCATAATCAGCAAAAGAATAAAATCCTTTGAAATCCAAGGTATTATTCAGCCAAATAGTTTTCCCAATCATGGCTTTGGCTTCGACCAGTTCGTCATTAAATAGAATATAACTTGGAAATTCAGGAATCTCGCCATCATCAAAATTGAATAACATTTTATAGCGGCGATCTTTCTCATCTTTAATGATCAAAAAATCATTTTTCCAGGTTTCATACGTACCGAGGATTGTATAGGATTTATTCTGGAACTTATGGTAAGGACGAAACTTTTTTTTATAAAGTTTTGACCAAACACGATTAAAACTGGCCGTTCGTTTGTATTTATCATCCAGATCCACAAAATAGATCGTTTTCCCTGTCCATGGATTGAGAAAAACTTGAATCTCCGGTTTCTGGAAATAGGAGCAAGCAGATAAAAATACTGCTGCGGTGATTATTGTAATCTTGCCTGGCATTATGGAGCAGAATTTGAGCCTATTAATTAATAAAGAAAACCTCACAAAAGACTGGTTTCCAAAAATACCACTATAAAGGTTTCCCTTTTTTCCATTCACCAACAGTTTTTTTGCCATTTGAATTAATAAATGTTCCATGCCCGTCCATTTTACCATCTTTAAACTCACCGATATAACTGTTCCCATTTTTATATTTGAATGTACCCATGCCATGAAAGTTATCATCCATAAAATCACCTACAAATTTATTGCCATTCGAGTAAGATAATATTCCAGAACCATTTTTCATGCCATCCAAAAACCTCCCGTTATAACTATTCCCATTTTGATATGAATATATCCCTTTACCTGAAATTTTACCCCTTTTCCACTCGCCCACATAGGTCTCTCCGTTTAAATAAGTGAAAGTTCCATGGCCTTCCTGTTTATTGTTTTTCCACTCGCCCTGATATTGGTCTCCGTTCGCATATTGAAAAGTCCCTTCACCATGAATGTAATCATCTTTAAACCCTCCCTCATATTTGTTTCCGTCTGAATAAATTAAAGTGCCATTACCGTCCATTTTGTCATTTTCCCAATCACCTTCATACTTATCCCCAATAGATGAAATGAAAATGCCCTTTCCTTCCATTCTACCATTTTTAAAATCACCATCGTACTGGTCACCAAAAAACATAATATCAATGCCCTGCCCATCCTTCTGATCATTTTTCCAATCACCAACATACTTATCTCCATTTGAATAAATAAGCGTACCTTGACTGTCTCTTTTATCATTTTTCCAATAACCATCATAAGAATCACCATTTTTAAAGGTGTAAATACCCTGGCCTGACATTTTATTATTGTTGAAGCCACCTACATACTTTTCTCCATTTCCATAGGTAAACTTTCCCTGACCATCTTTTGTGTCATTTTTCCACTCACCAACATACTTATCTCCATTTGAATATATGAGCGTACCTTGACCGTCTCTTTTATCATTTTTCCAATGACCATCATAAGTATCCCCATTTTTAAAGGTATAAATACCCTGGCCTGACATTTTGTTATTGTTGAAGCCACCTACATACTTTTCTCCATTACCAAAAGTAAACTTTCCTTCACCATCTTTTGTATCATTTTTCCATTGCCCTCTATATCTATCACCATTGCTGTAAGAATAGTTACCTTCACCATCTTTTGTATCATTCTTCCATTCACCAACATATTTATTGCCATCGGTTAAGGTGTAAATACCTTGGCCATTTTTCATATCATTCAAAAACTCTCCGTCATAAGTATCATCATTTTTATAGGTGTAAATACCCTGACCTTCCATTTTACCATTTTTCCACCCACCGATATACTTGTCACCATTTGAATAAGTGAGAGTACCTTGACCGGTGATTTTATCATTTATCAAATCCCCTACATAAGTGTCTTCATTCTTAAAAGTGTAAATACCCTGGCCTGACATTTCATTATTTTTGAATTGACCTACATAGATGTCACCATTTGAAAAAACAAGAGTGCCTTGACCGGTTCTTTTATCATTTATCAAATCTCCTTCATAAATGTTTCCATTTTCAAAGGTGTATTTCCCCTGCCCTGACATTTCGTTATTTTTGAATTCGCCTATATATCTATCTCCATTTGAATAAATGAATTTTCCCTGCCCTTCTTTAATATCTTTTTCCCATTCACCGATATACTTATCACCGGCTGAATTTAAGAATGTTCCTTTTCCGTGAATGTGACCATTTTTCCAATTACCATCATACCTGTCGCCGTTTGCATAATTAATTACCCCTGTTCCACCTCTTTTATCATTTTTCCACTGACCTTTATATATATCATCGTTAACGTAAGAGAATGTACCATGACCATCCTTCATGTCACTTTCCCATTCACCGATATAATTGCCACCGGCTAAACTAGTGAATATTCCTTTTCCGTGAATGTAATCATTTTTCCAATGGCCATCATACTTGTCACCGTTTGCATAATTAATTACCCCTGTTCCATCTCTTTTATCATTTTTCCACTGACCTTGGTATTTATCGCCATTTATGTAAGAGAAGGCGCCTATACCATTTTTGATGTTACTTTTCCATTCGCCTTCATAGGAATCACCATCAAAATAAGTAAAAGTCCCTTGGCCTTCTTTCTTCTCATTTTTCCATTCGCCTTCGTAGATATCACCATTTGAGTAATTGAATGTGCCATACCCATCAATGTAATCATTTTTCCACTCACCATCATACGTACTACCATTTACAAAATTAATTGTCCCATCTCCGATTCTTTTATCTTTTGTCCATTTCCCTTTATATTTATCACCATTGATGTAAGATAATGTCCCTTGCCCATCTCTTTTGTCATTTTTCCATTTTCCTTCGTAGATATTACCATTTTTATAGATATAGTTTCCCCAGCCTGACATTTTGTTATTTTTGAATTCACCTATATATACATCTCCGGCTGAATTAGAGAATGTTCCTTTTCCATGAATGAAACCATTTTTCCACTGACCATCATATCTGTCGCCGTTTTTGTAACTGTAAATACCATCCCCTGAAATTTGATCATTTGCCCAATCACCAACATATTTATCTCCATTTGAATATATGAGCGTACCTTGACCGTCTCTTTTATCATTTTTCCAATGACCATCATAAATATCCCCATTTTTAAAGGTATAAATACCCTGGCCTGACATTTCATTATTGTTGAAGCCACCTACATACTTTTCTCCATTACCAAAAGTAAACTTTCCTTCACCATCTTTTGTATCATTTTTCCATTCCCCTCTATATCTATCACCATTGCTGTAAGAATAGTTACCTTCACCATCTTTTGTATCATTCTTCCATTCACCAACATATTTATTGCCATCGGTTAAGGTGTAAATACCTTGGCCATTTTTCAT
>JABHKE010000121.1 GCA_018692355.1 Fidelibacterota bacterium | reverse complement strand
GATTACTTTTTTTGTATGTATTCCCTTTATTACCTGCGATGTTACATTTGAGATGAAGCCTTGGATAGGAATTTCTTATTTAGGGATTGTACAATTAGGTTTATCCTACGTGTTTTTTAGTAAAGCTATTCGGTATGTCTCTGCATTAGATGCTATTATTTATCCCGTAATCGAACCTATTTTCAATCCCATTTTAGCTTTTTTCTTCTTAGGCGAATTAATGAGTGGTAACGCCCAAATAGGAGGTATTTTGGTATTAATTGGTGTAATAAGCCGTGGTTTGCTCCAAGTAGCCATAACAAAAAAAGGAATTAATCATGAGTGAAAGACGAAACATATTTGAAAGATGGTTGGACAAGCACAACCATACTATGGAATTGATCAGGACATTAATAGCTGTAATGGTTTTAGTTTTGCAGGTCTATATTTTGATGAAAATATCTGCCCAATAAAAACCCCCAATGTTAAAACTAACTGGGGCTTTTTTATTTAATGGGTCTTGAAATATCTATAAATCACAGCTCATATCGTGGCCACAACACATTGGAGATTTGATTTTTCCACAGCCCGAAGGGCATTTTGCTATGGCGACCTTAGTGCCATCATCTTTCGTTATATGATCATGTACAAGTGATTCACCACATTTTGCACATTTCATATCAGCGACACCCATACCGCAATGTTCACATTCATATTTTGCCATTATTTTTTCCTTCCATTATTGGTTTAAATTTCCACCTATAATATTAGGTAATAATAGGAATTATTACTATTTATATTTATTTTTGGCTATGAGGTTTAGCCTTCAGATGGAAACAATAAAAGGTATTGTATATTCCACAAATTCTCATCCAACTGCTGATTGGGTTTTTGGGCAGGCAAAAAAGAAATTGCCCAATATCAGTTTGGGAACCGTTTATCGCAATTTGAAACGTTTGTCAAAAAAAGGCAATGTCCGTACGATACAGGATGGTACCATTATGCGGTATGATTGGAACCGAGAACCACATGACCATTTGAAGTGTAAAATTTGCGGTGACCTGATCGACGTTCGTTTACTCGATGAGGATATCAAAAAAACCGTAATGAAAAAATATAATTTTGAAGCCGATGAGGTGGAAATGACCATCATTGGCACATGTAATAAACACAATACAATAATGGAGAAAAAATAATGAGTGTACTTGTAGGAAAGAAAGCACCGGATTTTACCACACAGGCCGTATTGGCTGATAATTCAATTGTGGGTGATTATAATTTTACGGAAACACGAAATGGTAAATATGCGGTTGTATTCTTTTATCCCCTGGACTTTACTTTTGTTTGCCCATCTGAGTTGATCGCCATGGATCATAGAATGGATAAATTGACCGAACTTGGCGTGGAAGTGGTTGGAGTTTCAATTGATTCCCATCACAGCCATTATGCGTGGAAGAACACAGCCATTAATGACGGTGGTGTCGGAAAATTGAGATACACACTTGCAGCAGATATGGACCACTCCATCGCACAGGCCTATGGTATTCAATCCGATGGCGGTGATTCTTATTACCCCGCAGGAACAGCTATGCGAGCCAATTTCGTCATTGACCAAAAGGGTATTGTTCGCCACCAGGTCGTCAACGATGAACCTCTGGGAAGGAACATGGATGAAGTTGTCCGGATCGTGGAAGCGCTCCAGTTTTTTGAACAAAACGGACAGGTTTGTGCTGCCGGTTGGCAAAAAGGAGACGCAGGGATGGTGAATACGGCTGAAGGAGTCGCAGCCTACCTAACAGAGAATGCTGAAAATCTATAATCAGTGATTCAATTCAAAAAAGCCCTTCTAGGTATAGGAGGGCTTTTTTATTTATGTTTGAGAGGGTTAGCTTAGCCCACATAAATTCAATGGATAAAGAATGAAAATATATATCAGCGCAGATATGGAAGGGATCACCGGAGTCACTCACTGGGATGAAGTGGAACACAATAAACCATCGGTATACACCCAATTCCAGGAAAGAATGACAAAAGAAGTGGTATCAGCTTGCAAAGGTGCCAATGATGCAGGGGCCAAGGAGATTTGGGTAAAAGACGCTCACTATTCAGGTCGAAATATTTTATCAGAACAACTCCCGGAAAATGTAAAACTAATTCGAGGTTGGAGCGGCCATCCCTATTCAATGGTTCAAGAATTAGATGATTCTTTTGATGCTCTCCTTATGGTCGGGTACCATTCGATGGCTGGGAAAAGTGGAAATCCATTAGCGCATACTATGTCCTCATCAAAACTGGATTCTGTTTTTATTAACGAGCAGCAAACATCTGAATTTTTTCTCCATGGTAATATTGCTGCCAAACATGGGGTACCACTGGTTTTTGTTTCTGGAGATGCAGGCCTGTGTGAAGAAGTAAAAGATGTAAGTCCAAATACAACAACGCATGCCACCATGGTTGGCGTAGGCGACTCAACAATTAACATTCAGCCGGAAACATCAAGAAAAGCGATAAGGGAAAAAGTAAAAATGGCCTTATCAAGTAATCTGAAAAAATGTATTTGGGCGCATCCTGATTCATTTTCATTGAAGGTTAGGTTTATTAAGCAGCAACTTGCTTATCGAGCGTCACATTATCCCGGAGCCACACTCTTGGATGCAAAAACAGTAGCATTTGAAGCAAGTGATTTTGACAATATAATGCGATTCATGCTTTTTACGGTTTAATGTCATTTCAATTTCCAAAACCTGAACCCATTACTTTACCAATTCAAGGATCGGGCAATGGTTTTCCCGTAAATCACGTTTATTGTGTGGGACGGAATTATGCAGCTCATGCCAGGGAAATGGGCGTGGATGACAAAGAACCGCCTCTATTTTTCTCTAAACCCAATTGGGCTGTAGTGACACCGGGAACCGATATTGATTATCCAGCTGATACAGAGAACCTGAATCATGAAGTTGAATTGGTAATTGCGGTTGGTGAAAATATATCCATTTTCGGATTTGGTGTTGGCGTGGATCTCACAAGACGGGATTTACAAACGAAAGCAAAAAACGAGGGGAAACCCTGGTTCAGAAGTAAATGTTTTGCGGGGAGCGCTCCTGTTTCTGAAATCATTCCTATTGGTGATGGAGCTGATTTTTCTGATTTCAATTTGACTTTGACTGTGAATGGAAAAGTCAAACAAATGGGATCCTGTAATGATATGATCTGGAATCCGGGGGAAATCATGTGCGAGTTGGCAGGAGAAGTACCTTTGCAGGCAGGCGACCTTATTTTTACCGGCACACCGGAAGGGGTTGGCAAACTGGAAAAAGG
>JABHKE010000033.1 GCA_018692355.1 Fidelibacterota bacterium | reverse complement strand
GATCAAGAATTTCCCTGTTAAATCATAATGAGGCAAGGGGCCATAAGACAAACTGAAATCCGCAATATATGGGTTTGTCAACATTTCATACGCTTTATGTCCTTCTTTCACCTTTCGCCATTTTCTTATAATTTTTGCTTTACTTGCGTCAGGGCCCACTTCTGTAATACGAGCTAGCCCTCTGGTTTTTCCCGGTAAACTAATGGTTCTTCCTTTATAAGTTTTTTGTTTATCTCTAGAAGCAATCTCAAAAAAGTCTCCTTTTTCAAGCCCCAGGTTTTCACCAGACAAAATAGAAATAGATTTACCATCCACTTCTATGACTTCGCTGGTAATCATGTAAAGTTCTTTTAATTTATTCCGCACTTGGAAGGTGATATTAGCCAGCGCTTTTTCCAAAGATGCATCCCGGTTGCCGCCAGTGTGACTTGCTTCCAATTTAAAGGATTGTTCTGAAATCCCCGTTTCCACATTCACCAATCGCACATTCGCATTGATAACTGTATGAATATTATTTTCTAATTCAAGTCGCCTTTTTTCTTTTGCACTTTTGGTATTGTCAACTGCCGCCGTAACCGTTTTTTTGATCACCCAGGAAAATAATGTTTCATCTTTGTCATCATCATCTTTGTCATCATCATCTCCCTTTTTTGGTTTAGGAACACCTTTTTGCCCGAAATGAACAATATTGATAATGAGAGCTTCTTCTGCTGCGGCCATCTCACCGAATTCCACCACTTGTTCATCTGAGACTAAGCCGGACATTTGGAATGCCTGCTCCTCCAGGATCTCATCCACAAGGTTGCGGTCAATCACTTCAAACCGCCCTACCGATGTAGCGGCATCAGCAATAATGGAAGTAACCTTATCTGCTACAGGTCCATGCTTTTCCTGGGATGCAGGCAAAATCATGAGCCATTTTTTTTCTAAAGTAATATCTTCATCCAGTTCCTGGGGGAAACCCATAGAAAAAATGAATATGAAAATGAGAAATATATTTTTCATCAAAATGTCCAATTCAATGGTCGTTTAAAAGCAAAAGTTAAAAAAACTGAAGGGGTTTCAATGCTAAAGGATTCATCCTTGAAAAAATCTTCTGTAAATCCAATAATAAAGGCTACCCCTTTTTTTATAGACCACTGGGCTTCAGCGACTAATTGTATCCTGGAAAGATCAGTATTATCTACCAGTTTGCTGACTTGATGAAAATAATCCACTTCAATTTTTGTTTCATATTTTCCCATTTTTTTATCGGCTGTGAAGCCACTTCGGGCATAGGATGTTTTTTGTTTCGTGTTTAAATAATCTGAATTATCGAAGGCAATCCCCAATTCGGCTGTCATATTTCCCGATTCAGAATTACGGATGAGCCAACCGAATCCTTGATTAAAGTGGTATCGAAGATTTACATCAATGAAAGTATTCTTTTCATAAATAAGGGTGTTGAACGAATATAACCAGTCAAAAGACATAAAGCGTCGACTGGTTTTTTGGCGGACTCGAATTTCCTGATTTTCTTTAAAAAAATGGCCATAAAACCGTACATCCTGAAAAATGTATGGGGTGGTTCGATTCAGACGTACGTAGCTGGCAAGGCCGGGAGAAGATGCTTTGGTCTGAACAGCACCAAGGCGGAAATATTGTTTCCAATTCGGAAGCTCTGCTTCAGGATAATGGCCAAAAACCAATGAAAGAAAAATGACAGAGATGCAATATCTCATCATTGTTTGATTTTTTCCCCACTTTGCATAAGAAGAATTGCGCTCGTTGTAAATATGGCTGTCAGGAACAAGGCCATCCAAAAACTGACAATGAAAGATGAATCACTGACTCCCAATATTGTATACCGAATTCCATTGATCATGTAATAAATGGGATTGATAAAACTCAAACTTTGTGCCCATTCCGGGAGCATTTTAATTGAATAAAATATACCTCCCAAAAAACTAAGTGGTGTGAGAAAAAAGTTCTGCATCATAGCCAATTGATCCCAGCTTTCTGCTATCTGTCCTAAAATAAGTCCCATGCTGGCAAAAGCCCATGATACGAGAAAAATAAAAACAATAGTTCCCAGGAGATTGACTACAGGAAGATCAGTAAGGAATACACCTAAAATTAAAACCAGAATACCATTCACAACACCTCGAACCGTTCCACCAATAATGTATGCTAATGAGATTTCTAACCCAGACAGCGGTGCGGTTAATAGGTCTGGTAATTGTTGGAGTAATTTCATTTGTAGCATTGATGATGATGTGTTGGCAGTAGCATTGGTGAGCGTATTCATCATGATGAGACCTGGTAAAATAAATAAGGTATATGGGACGCCTTGAATCTCAGAAATTCGTTGTTCAAGAGTGAACCCAAATATGACAATGTATAGTCCGGATGAAATGAGCCCCGGCAAAACGGTTTGGCGATACACAGAAAAGAATCGCCCCACTTCTCGTTTGATTAAAGTGCCAAAGCCAATCCAATTCATTCGTTGATGCCTTTACCTGTCAGACTCAAAAATACATCTTCCAAAGATGAAACTTTAGACTCAATACTTTGGATATGAACATCGGCTTTTGATAATTGCCGAATAATCTCAGGCATAGCGGAATCAGGGTCTTTCACTGAAAAGTGAAGTCGGTTTTCGTCTCGGGTGAATGTGAATTCATTTAAATAGGACTCCATGCCATTTACTACATCTCCCAATTGGACTGTGATACCTGCTTTCCCCAATTCCCGTGTTAAATCTTTAGGCGATCCTTCTTTCAGGATTTTCCCTTCATGAATAATGGCTACATTTTCGCAGAGCAACTCCGCTTCTTCTATATAATGAGTGGTCAGAAGTATTGTTTTACCCTGAGAGTGAAGGTCTCGGAGGTACTGCCATAGCTCCCGTCGTAGTTCCACATCCACGCCAGCGGTTGGCTCATCCAAAATGATTATATCCGGATCATGAACCAGCGCCTTTGCTATCTGGAACCGACGCTTCATTCCTCCGGAAAGTTGTCGCAATCGGGATTCTCGTTTTTTGTCTAGCCCTAATCGTTCAAATAGATCATCAATTTTTGGCTTTGCCTGCTCTTGGGTGAGCCCATAATACCCTGCTTGGAAGTACAGTAGCTTTTCGATGGGGAAAAACCAATCGACCGAAAACTCCTGAGCAGCAATCCCGATCTTAGATCGCGTAAACCTGAAATCTTTCACGGTATCTTTTCCGAAGACCTCCGTACTGCCTTCATCTCGAAATACAAGACCCGTAACAATATTGATTGTCGTGGTTTTTCCAGCACCATTGGGACCAAGCAATCCAAAAAACTCCCCTTGTTTAATGGTCATATCTACACCGCGGAGGGCGTGAACATCCCCAAAGGATTTTGTTAATCCTGTTATTTGAATGGCGGGTGCGGACACTGGGATTATTCGAATCCGATATGTTGGTCGAAGGGGCTGGGGAAATCAAATCCTTCTGCGCCTGGAAAATGGGCGATGGATACGATAAATGCCCATGGAATCAAGATAGATGCTTCCACTTTTTTAGTTTTAGTTTTGCCTTTTCCTGTAACATTTGGAACAGAAAATTTAGGATGACTGATCCACATGCCATGTTCGTCGTATCCATTTACATACACGAATATTTTATCCTGTTCAATACCAATTTTCTTTAAGGGTTCATGGCCTTCAAGAACGATCAAAATTAAATCGCCCACAACTTCTTTTATTTGCATCATAGTTATATCCAATCGTTAATAGGGGACAAATTTATAGATAGCACCCAAATAATCCACCACATAGAGTTCACCAGAATTATCTTCGCCAAAGGATGAAATAAACAGGGGCACATCTTTACTCGTTTTTTTCAATTTTTTCCTAAGATTCTGAAAATTAATTCCTTTATTTTCTTTTAATTGAAAAGACCATATTCGTCCTGTACAGTAATCCCCAAATATATAAGTTCCATCAAGTTCAGGAATATTGGCGCCACGGTAAACATACCCTCCCGTTACGGAACAGCCTGTAGCTTCTGCTTCATCCATGCCCATAAGGATCTTCATATAAGCTGCATTATTAGGATATTCATGGACCGGTTTCACAAGGTCTGTAGTGTCGCATAATTCTTCCGGATTGTAACAATGATTCGCTTCCATGACCCGCCAGCCATAATTGGCTCCTTTTGAATCTTCCCATGAATTCCAATTCACTTCTTCCCAGAGATTTTGCCCAACGTCGCCGATAATAAGATCATTGGTTTTTCGATCGAAAGAAAACCGCCATGGATTCCGAAGACCATAGCACCAAATTTCCGCTTTTTTATTTTTTTGGCTAACAAAAGGATTATCAGATGGAATGCTATATGGATCACCTTTATCAACGTCAATTCGAAGAATAGTTCCAAGAAGCGTATTCTGGTTTTGAGCATTGTTATGTGGATCTCCCCATTTTCCACCATCACCAAATCCAATATATAACATGCCGTCATTAGTGTTAAATACAAGATGTCCGCCATTATGATTGCCAAATGGTTGTGCCAACTCTAATAATACTTTCTCAGATTCTTCATCTGCGATTTCAGGGTCATTTGTGACAGAAAACCGAGATACAATAGATGTATCATTCTTATTAACATAATTAACATAAAAGAATCCATTAGTAAAATAATCAGGATGGAAAGCAAGTCCGAGTAGTCCTTCTTCACTTCCAGGAGTTAAAGAGCCATGAACCCGATCTGAAATATCAAGGAATGGTTTACTAAGGGTTTCTCCATTTTTGATAATATGAATCAAGCCTTTTTGGTTTACAATAAATAATCTAGAATCATCTCCCACTGGTTGAGTAAGGTAGAGAGCTTTTGCTGGAACAGTAGCAACTTTTATAACAGCAAAGTTTTGGCTGAAGGATACGGAGAGTAGAATTATAAAATACAGAATCCTCGGATATAGGCTACGAATTAAAAATGAAACAATCTTCATGGTTTTTTGCATTCTTTGTGTTTTAAGCATTTTTAACTTTATCAAAAAACTCTTCTTCAGTTAATATACTTATTCCTAAGTCACTCGCTTTTTTTAATTTGGATCCAGCACCGGATCCCGCAATAACAAAATCTGTTTTTTCACTCACAGCACCGGATGCTTTGCCACCCAGATCTTCTAATATGTCTTTAGCCTCTTTGCGAGTCAACTGTTGGAGAGACCCTGTAAAGACAAAAGTTTGTCCAGCAAAAGGCTGGTGCAAGTTTACTTCAACATCTGCAAATCTTACACCATAGTCCAAACAATTTTGAACCATTTTTTTATTTGAATCATCAGACCAGAATTGGATTACAGTTTCAGCAACAATAGGACCGATCTCATCAATGGCTTCTAAATCTTCAACGGTTGTATTCTGGAACTCTGTTAAATTCCCAGAATATTGTTTCTCCAGTACTTTTGCGATGTGTTCGCCCACATTCCGTATTCCCAATGCATAGATAAACCGAGCAAAAGTTGTATCCTTAGAATTTGAAATAGCTTCAACCAGATTTTCAGCAGATTTTTCTCCTAAACGATCCAGTTTTTCTAATGTATCCTGTTTTAAAACAAAAAGGTCATCAATGGATTGGATGAGATCTTCATTTACCAATTGGTCCACAATTTTTTCTCCAAGCCCATCAATATCCAAAGCCAGTTTAGATGCAAAATGCTGGATCCTACCTTTAATTTGTCTAGGACATGAAATATTGCCACACCGCAATATCACCTCACCTTCAGGTCGGTGAGTTTCGTGTTGACAAACAGGACATGCACTTGGGATCTGGAATGGTTTTGTCCAGTTTGGTCGTTTTTCTTTAATCACCTTCATAACCTTTGGAATGACATCGCCAGCCCGCTCTATTAATACTGTGTCGCCAATCCGAATATCTTTCCGAATAATCTCATCTTGATTATGTAGTGTTGCATTAGTCACAGTGACACCGGCTATATAAACAGGTTCCAATTTAGCCACGGGCGTTAAAGCGCCAGTTCGACCAACCTGAATATCAATATCATGAATGACAGTTGTGGCCTGTTGTGCTTTGAATTTTCCGGCTATTGCCCATCGAGGAGATCGGCTTCGTGTCCCGAGGTCGTCCCGTTTGTTATAATTATTCACTTTAAAGACCGTGCCATCAATTTCGTATGGAAGGTCATTCCGCCGGTCCTCCAATTCTTGGTGAAATTGTGTTAACCCTTTCGAACCGGTAACAATTTTAATAAAAGGGTTCACCGGTAATCCCCATTTTTTTAGAGAATCTAAAAAAGAGGCATGATCAACAAACTCTACACCATTGATCATACCTGCTTCATAACAATAAATTGACAATGGACGTTCTGCCGTAATGGTTGGATCTAATTGACGTAGACTCCCTGCAGCTGCATTTCTTGGATTTGCAAAAGCCGATTTCTCGTTTAATTCTTGTTTTTCATTTAAATCCTTAAAATCATTTTTCCGTATAAATACTTCCCCGCGTATTTCTAAAAGCGGTGGCGCAGGAAGATCATTCGTTCGAAGGGATAATGGAATTCCTCGAATGGTTTTCAAATTATGGGTTATATCTTCCCCCGTAAATCCATCACCGCGAGTTGAACCATGAATAAATATCCCATTTTCATAAACCAGTTCTACACCAAGTCCATCTAATTTTGGTTCTGCCATATAGATGACGGATTCTTGATCCAACCCTTTCTGTATTCGTCCATCAAATGCAACCAATTCTGCTTCATTCATGGCATTTGCCAGAGATAACATAGGAATGCGATGTTTAATGGTTCCAAACTCAGAAACAGGATGTGACCCAACCCGTTGAGTAGGAGAATCTGAGGTAACTAATTTTGGATTTTCTCTTTCAAGGGATTGTAATTCACGGAGGAGGGAATCATATTCACCATCGGCAATGGTTGGATCATCCATAACATAATATCGGTAATTATGATCTTGTAGGATTTCACGGAGTTCAGCAATACGTTTTTCCGAGTTCATTGGTTCAAACGAGACCGTTGTTTGAAATATTGGACAGGATCAATCAATAATTTATTCACCGGTGTCAGCTCTCCTTTATCATTAATTGGTATACCGTGAATATTGGTTTTTGATTTAATCACAAAATAATATTGAAGGCGTGTCCCAGGATATAGATTTGGATCATATTTGAAATTATAATGACCGTGGCGACCTTCAAGAGGGAATTCTTGATAGTATTGCATAGAATCAGTTTTAAAAAAGATGATTGCTGATTCCACAGAGTCTTTAGGAATGTTTGTGATGAAATCAAGCATATGAGTGCGACCCATAAATAATGGTTTTGGCGGTGCGTGATAAATTCGCCGATTTGTATACAGGGATGGATCATCATCCCTAACTTGTTTTTCGATTTGGGCGATTAATAAAAAAGGTATTAAATATAGAATCTTTAACACAATTCACCTGTTTTTTTGGAGTATATTAAAAGATTGTTGCAATTATTGTGCACCGATCGTTAAACAATTTTTACGCCATTGATCTTCATTTATAATACTATCAATAAAGAATTCTTTTGAACAAGATAAATCAGTTCTAGCCACAGTCGGTAAAGAATTATCACCAAAATGCATCACAAGGATAGATTGAGTAAACTTGGTTTTGGAAATATTAGCGATCTGGCTCATAGCCTTAAAACTGAATAACAGTGCATCATTTACATATTCAATATCAGGTTCAATCTCAATTTGAAGAACAGTTTCTCCTCTGCTAATATAAAACCGGTGACCGATCAACGCAGGTGCTAATTTGGAAGTAAGAAAATATTCATCCATCATAATGGCAATTTGCTCATCCCCGAATTTTGGAGAATCACCAAAAATTATCTGTAAGAATATCAATGAATAAATTAGTTTTTTCATAGAGGTCAGTAACGTCTTTTTATCAAAATAGTCATTAAAATCAGGAACAGAATTCCGACTGAAATTAAGGTTTTTTGATACCGATCTGTAGTATAGATAATTGATCTTCCATTCAATATATAAGAATCTGAGAGGAGAGAGTCCAACCCAAAATTCCAGATAAGGGTATCATGTATAACTTTATTTGCATTCGTAAATATTGGTTGTCCCGGCATAATTACTTTGAGTTCAAATGAATCATCATTTAGATCTAATGTCGATTTAAGGATATTTTCATGTTTTTCCATAGCAAAGGCTAGGTTACTTGGTAAATCAGGATCAATCTTAAAAGGTTTAAAAAGGTCTGTTAAAAACAGTTCACGATCTTTTTGAATATTTTTCAGGTCATCCATGGATGTCAATTTTGCAAATGAGTTTTGCAAATGATTTACCAGCCTTTGATTCCAAATATTTTGTTTTTGGGATAAGGAGTCACTATAAATATCGTTCAAACCTTTTTTCATCAAAACTGTAAGTGCTTCTGGGAGCCAATAAAGTGAATCTGGTTTTTCAGATAAAATGGCTTCATACAATTTTGGATAGTTTTCCTTTATCCGTCTCCCTGAGAAGGTGAGAGAAAATGTATATTCAATACTGAACCATTTTTTAGATACAGACCGGTTAAATGCGTATCCCAATGGAAGCGCATCTCCATGAAAAAATAAGATTGATGTATCCAAGAGTATTCCTTCCGTGGTCATGTTCCAATTGTTGTCATCGTGGTGTTTAATGACCTTGACCGATGATGACCATCCGTCCAAATAACTTGGATGTAGATAATCATTATCTAATACATCAGTAGAATCGCCACGGCTTTCAAACCTGAAATACGATTGCCCATCAGGATGAATTTGGATAAAGATTCGATTTTCTACACAAGAGGATAGGATAAGGATTATGGGTAATACATGATATTTAATATTCGATACCATACCAAGGAAATTACTGAATGAATTTGTCTTTGGGGAGTTGCACTACAACAGTCAAATATGTTATTTTCAGTCATATCAAGACGTGGTTCTATGATCAATTATCTACTTACATACATAATTCTTATTGGTAGTCTTCTTGCTGCCGATTCTCCTAGATCTTCTGTGCTACGGACAGAATACGGTTTCATAGATTATGCAAACCGCGTTATCATTTCCCGTGGAATGGCTAATATTTCACAGAAAAATTCATCGACAGATGCATTGATGGTGATTGAAAAAAATATAAAATTTTCCAAAGGTGAAGCCAGATCTCGTGCCAGGGAAAACCTCTTGGACCTAATCAAATTAGTCCATTTTGACAGTCGGACAGTTGGTGAAATCATGGTGGGCGACAAGTTGATTGAAAGCCGGATTAAAACTCTGGTGGGTAGCGCATACCAACAAGGAGAAATTGAATATCTTGAGCGAAATGAAGTAGCAATTGCCTTGGCGATAAATATGTCTGGCCTGGCAGAAATCCTCATTGATGCTAGCGGATATATGAGTGAAGGGGTTGCACAGTCAGCCTATTTAATGACACGAGCAGCTACACCCAAAAGTGAAAGAACTTCCGGAATTGTCATTGATGCTAGGAATATTTATCATATTCCAGCTATGGTGCCAAAAGTATTTAACGAAGATGAAAAGCTTGTTTATGGACCAAGGTATTATACACGATCACGATCAGTCAATCGCGGTCCAATGGGCTATGCCCATTCCATGGAAGATGGAAATGTTCGTCGAAGAGTGGGCAATAATCCTCTTTTGGTAGAAGCTGTCGCCAGCAATGATGACATAAATTTGACTATCTCTAATTTGGATGCAGAACGCATCCGTGCCGCAGAAAAAAAGTTCGGACTTCTCACTAATTGCAAAGTTCTTGTTTTACTTAAATAAATTTGTAATCATGCCTGACCAGGACTTGGATTTAAAATCCTTATGAAATTTTTATATGGAAATTTCTAAAACGGTCGTTCTTTTATTACAGGACGGCCGTTTTTTTTATGGGGAAAAATTTGGATCTGATGGGGAAACAATAGGTGAAGTCTGTTTCAATACTGGGATGACTGGTTATCAGGAAATACTTACTGACCCATCGTATTGTCAACAGATTGTTACCATGACGGTCCCCCATATTGGAAACTATGGTGTGAATCCCGATGATTATGAATCAGATCGCATTCAAGTCGCCGGGTTTGTCGTTAAAGAAGCAACAGAAATACCATCTAATTGGCGTTCGACACAATCTCTTGGTGATTATTTAAAAGATCATAACATTGTTGGAATCCAAAAAATAGATACTCGCGCACTAACACGCCATATCCGAAATAATGGCGCTATGAATGGAATTATTTCTACAATTGATTCCAACCTCGAAAGTCTTAAGAAAAAATTATCTCAAGTGCCAGATATGACAGGATTAGATTTAGCTCAAAAAGTAACATGTAAAGATTCCTATTTATGGTCAACAATACAAAATGGTCAATACAAAGTAGCTACAATCGATTTTGGAATAAAACACAACATTCTTCAATTGCTAGAAAGTCATGGATGTAATGTCACTGTTTTTCCCGCCCATGTGACGTCTAAAGAAATATTGGATTTCAATCCGGATGGTGTGTTTTTAAGTAACGGACCAGGAGATCCGGAAGCAGTGATATATGGAATTGAAACAGTGAAGGAATTATTAGGAGAAAAACCAATTTTTGGTATTTGCCTTGGGCATCAAATATTGGCCCTTGCCTTAGGAGGAAAAACGTTCAAGCTAAAATTCGGGCATCGAGGATGCAACCATCCTGTCAAGAACTTAGAGTCTGGTAAAGTAGAAATAACCAGCCAAAACCATGGTTTTGCAGTGGATCTAGATTCGCTCCCGTCCAATATTGAACAAACTCATATAAATTTAAATGATAATACATCAGAAGGCATTCGCTGTAAAGAATTGTCTGCGTTTTCAGTTCAATACCATCCAGAATCCAGCCCGGGACCCCATGATAGTCGCTATTTGTTTGAACAGTTTATTGGAATGATGAAAAATGAGTAGCCACGAAGGCTCTAATTCACGAAGAAATATTATAAGCACTTCACATATATATAACTTGGTGGTAGGATAAGTTTTGCCTAAACGCACTGACATAAATTCCATTTTAATTATTGGTGCCGGTCCCATCGTAATTGGGCAAGCCTGCGAGTTTGATTATTCCGGTACACAAGCCACTCGTGCTTTAAAAGAAGAAGGATATCGTGTTATACTGGTGAATTCTAATCCTGCTACTATCATGACAGATCCTGAATTGGCAGATGCAACTTATATTGAGCCTATTACACCAGCGTATGTTGAAGCGATTATTCAAAAAGAAAGGCCCGATGCCATTCTCCCAACGGTGGGAGGGCAAACGGCACTCAATCTTACCATGGACCTTCACAAACTGGGCATTTTAGAAAAATATAATGTACAACTGATTGGCGCCCAAGTGGATGCCATCGATAAAGCAGAGGACCGCGAACGATTTAAGGAAGCGATGGATGCTATCGGAATTGAAACTGCTCAGGGCGGGTTTGTCCATTCTTGGCAGGAAGCGGAATCGCAATTGCAAGACTTGCAATTTCCCATTATTATTCGTCCATCCTTTACTATGGGAGGAACCGGGGGATCAGTTGCTTATAATTTTGATGAATTTCAAGAATTGATCGAAAACGGATTAAATGCCAGTCCTATTACGGAAGTTTTAATTGAAGAATCCTTGTTAGGCTGGAAAGAGTTTGAATTGGAAGTGGTTCGGGATACCGCAGATAATGCTATCATTATTTGTTCCATAGAAAATATTGATCCTATGGGAATTCACACGGGTGACTCAGTTACAGTAGCACCTGCCATGACGTTATCAGATAAGGAATACCAGAAAATGCGGAATTGGGCTATCCAATGTTTACGCACCATTGGTGTTGAAACAGGCGGGTCCAATGTCCAATTTGCTGTAAACCCTGAAAATGGTAGAATGATTGTGATTGAAATGAATCCTCGGGTAAGTCGTTCATCGGCTTTGGCATCCAAAGCCACCGGATTTCCTATTGCAAAAGTGGCTGCAAAATTGGCAGTAGGTTTCACTTTGGATGAACTTCCTAATGAAATCACAGGGGAAACATTAGCAGCCTTCGAGCCGACTATCGATTACATCGTTACAAAAGTTCCTCGTTTTGATTTTGAAAAATTTCCATCTGCATCCGGACATTTGGGGGTGCAAATGCAAAGCGTAGGTGAGGTTATGTCTATTGGGCGGACTTTCCGAGAATCGTTGCAAAAAGCATTCAGATCTCTGGAAGTAGGCTTAGATGGTTTGGAGCCCAAGCCACCCGCAGAAGGAGACCCTGATCTGAATCGTGCACGTTCATTGGATATGTCAACATTACGGTATGCGACATCTTTCAGATTATTAAAAGTCCGTCAAGCGTTTTTGGAAGGTCAAACTGTGCAAAGTGTGAATAAAGTAACCGGGATTGATCCTTGGTTCTTGTATCAGATACAATTATTGGTAGAGACACGCCATACCGTTTCTTTACGGGAATTAAAACAAAATGGTTATTCCGATAAACAAATTGGGAGACTGTGGAAAAATTCTGAGTTAGAAATCCGTAGCTTACGGAAAAAAGAAAATATTTTACCTTCCTATAAAGTAGTAGATACCTGTGCAGCTGAATTTGAAGCTCAGACCCCTTATTGCTATTCTACTTATGATGAAGAAAATGAGATAAAACCCTTAATAGGGAAAAAGGTAATTATTCTTGGCGGTGGTCCCAACCGAATCGGTCAGGGAATCGAGTTTGACTATTGTTGTGTTCAGGCCGTGTATGGATTGAAAGATCAGGGCTATAAAACAATCATGGTGAACTGTAATCCGGAAACGGTGAGTACCGATTTTGATTTGGTAGATCGGTTGTATTTTGAGCCGGTGACCTTTGAAGATGTGTTAAATATTGTTGAATTTGAAAAGCCTGATGGTGTTCTGGTTCAGTTTGGTGGACAAACACCACTGAAGATTGCCAATGCATTAGAAAGTGCCGGGGTTCCCATCATGGGGACTTCACCTGAAAATATTGATCTGGCTGAAGATCGGGAAAAATTTGCGAATATTCTGAAAAAACTCAAAGTCATTTGCCCTGAATATGGGACGGGTCGCACTTTAGATGAGGTAGTGACGGTTGCTGAACGGATCGGATTTCCTGTATTAGCCAGGCCCAGTTATGTATTGGGCGGCCGCGCTATGGAAATTGTTTATGGCAAGGAGCAATTGATTAACTATATTTCTAGGAATGCGGATGTGACAGAAGGTCATCCGATTTTGATCGATGAATTCTTAGAAGATGCTTTTGAATTTGATGTGGATGCATTGTGCGATGGCCATTCTGTTCACATCGGTGCTGTCATGCAGCATATTGAGGAGGCCGGTATTCATTCCGGAGATTCTGCCTGCGTTTTGCCACCGTATAGAATCACAACAGAAGCTATGGATGAAATTATTCGAATCACCAAAGCACTTGCGCTGGAATTAAAAGTAATCGGATTGATTAATCTTCAGTTTGCCTTTAAGGATGGGCAAGTTTTTGTTTTGGAAGTAAATCCAAGAGCTAGCCGGACAGTCCCGTTTGTTAGCAAAGCTACAAATATTCCATTGGCTCGGATTGCGTCTCAACTTTCTACAGGGGTCCACCTATCTGAATTTGATTTAAAAGCTTGGGATTCTAACCATCATGTGGCGGTAAAAGAAGCGGTGCTTCCATTTAATAAATTTCCGGAAGAATCCATTTTTCTAAGTCCGGAAATGAAATCAACCGGTGAGGTAATGGGTATATCGAATACACTGGGAGAATCCTTTCGTCGAGCATCCATCAGTGCGGGGAATAATATTCCGAATTCAGGAACAGTCTTTCTTTCTGTCAATGATTCCGATAAGTTGAATGTGATTCCTATTGCCCGAGATCTCCATGAAATTGGTTTCAAATTGGTGGCAACTTCAGGAACTGCAAAGGAATTGATGCAAAATGGACTCCAAGTAGAATCCATTTTTAAAGTAGGCGAAGGTCGGCCCAACGTGGTTGACTGGATAAAGAATGATGAAATTGATTTAGTAATCAATACTCCCATGGGCGCTCAAGCTCGATATGATGAAGAATCCATTGGTCGATCATGTATTCAAAAAGGTATTGTGGCGATAACAACTTTATCAGGTGCGGAAGCAGCCGTAAGAGCTATTCGGTTATCAAATAAAACGATTCATGTACATTCCATACAAGAATATCATTTCTAAACTTCCTGTTTGCTATTTCTAAAATAATTCGATAGTATTTTTGTTATTATCTGTCCGATTTAGGACAGGACAACATAAAAAAGAATATATGAACGATAACGCATCACCTGATCAATTTCAAGACCCGGACGTTTCAACGACCGAATTGGACGAAGTGATTCATGCCAACAAAGAACTCTATGATAAACTAAATAAACTTCCGGAGATAGAGGCCTTAGAAGCAATTGCAATTGAAGAGGAAGAGGACCTTGATAGGGGTGACAAACCTCATCCGTTCCTAGTTTTAGTAGAAAAATTAAAATATTTCTATTCTAAAAATGAACTTATACGATACGCTTCTTGGTCTATTTTACTCATATTGATATCGACCACGGCACTCACAATGATTGAATATGATATGTTTAAGGAAAGTGTGTCGGGTCAAGTTGGAAAAACATTTATTTTTGGTGGAGATGAAGCGAATTGGTTGGATACATTTTTCCACACTTTCTGGTGGTCGATTGTTACGTTCACTACTGTAGGATACGGCGATGTGAGTCCAGTAACCCATCTTGGAAAATTTCTTACAATTATAATCATGCTTTTAAATTTTGGCGTCGTCACATTACTTGGCGGTGCTGTTGCATCCGTATTGGTTGCAAAACGACTAACAGGAGATGATACCTTGGACGAAAGTAAATTTAACGGCCATTTGGTCATTGCAGGATGGAACTCATATGTTCCATCGATTTTGAAACTAATTGATGCCAACGTTGATGCAACCGATACTGTTATATTGGTTAACGTAACAGACCGTGATATTATTCAACGTGCTACAACAGGGTATGAAAGGCTCGATATCCACCACATTCCGGAAAATTTTACCCATGAATCTGTGTTACGGAAAGCGTTCTTGGAAAAAGCAGGCACTTTTATGATTATACCCGATAATTCTGGCCTATTACCACATGAGGAACCCGACGAAGATAAAACGGTCTTAACATGTTTGACAGCGAAATCTATTTCTGAATCTTGTAATGTTATTGCTCATGTATTGGACACCGAAACTGTCTCTCACCTTGAACGTGCCAATGCCAACGAAATTGTGATTCCCGATGATCATGTGCCTCATCTATTGGCGAAACATGTAACAGACCCAGGTGTCCCGCAATTTTTTGATGAGTTGATTTTACAAGAAGAAAAGGACAAGGGCCTTCAGGAGGTTAAAATCCCAAAAAGTCTGAATAAACAGTCCCATAATAAGATATCTGCTTTTTATAAATTCAAATATAATTGGCTTCTTGTTGGATACGCTATCCGAAAGGCTGGTTTTAGTTTAGATGATCAAATGGGAGAAAGCGGTAGCCCTCTCATACGTAGCATGATCAAGGAGCAGTTAGAGGGTGCTGGTGTTAATTTAACCAGCGATGAGCATGTGGTTGTGGAGATCAACCCACCAGATGACTATAAAGTTGATGAAAAACATAGCGCATTGGTTTTGAGGTAAATTATGAATCCTACAGCAGAACAAATTCAAAAGATTAATCATTTCAGTAAAGTCCCAAAAGATATGTGCGAAAAAATTGCTTCTGTGGTTGAAATTCAGGAATGTAAGCCTAAAGACCAATTACTCACGGAAGGTGACACAGGCGATACCATGGTTCTTGTTTTCCAAGGGCAGGTTGAAGTTTCAAAAAATATGATGGTGAAAACTGCTAGTGGTATTGCCACATCCAGGAAGCCTATTATAAGGCTGGAAACGACGGACCCACCGCCCACTTCAGATCCGATTACAGAACCAACTGTATTTGTTGTTGAGGCTCCCGCATTTGGAATTGGTGAATTTTCGCTTGTCTTAGATGATGCAATTCGAACGGCTCATGTTCATGCAATGACTCCTGTGAAATATGGAATTCTCACACTAGAAGATTTTTCAAATATTGTCAAAGATAACCCGGAAATCGGTGGTTCTGTTTATTTTGAAGTTGCAAAATCAGCGGTGCAAAATCTGGCAACAGCCAGCGGGGATATATCTAACCTGACTCAAGCATTCTTTTTTGCTCTGACCCGTTAAAAAAATTGTTGTTAATAGTTTTGCTCGGTTAATACTACCGGTTACAGTATAATTATTATTTTTGAATTTCTAATTGAGCACCTGATTTTGGTTTGTTGATTTCCACATCCAATTCCCATATGGCTACCGCATTTTGTATAAGTAATAACTCATTTTCATGAATGAATTCATCTGCATTAGCAATATCAACAAATGCATGGAGTAGTTGCAGCAATTGCTCCGAATCAGTTTCTTTAGAATTTTTAATATTCATTAATGAATCTTCATACTGCTTTTGCCTTGATTCTTCATTTTCTAGCCCAATAAATTTTTCAGTTGCTAATCCAAAATCAGAGTTAAAACTCTCATTTGTCACATCTTTCACAAATTTTCCGAAACTTTCAAAAATAACTCCCTTTTCCGATTCATCAATTTCCTGATCAGCGAAAAAGGAAATGCAAAGAAGAGTATAAAGAATATCGTGATCCATTATCCATTCTGTCGGTTTTTCATCATCGGATTTTTCCCGGGCAGATATTTTACGCTGTAGGTCTTCCATACGTTCTTTGTCTACATCGTTCAAATAACCATCTTGACGTTGGCGTCTTTGCATTAGCTTATCCACTTCAAGCGTTAAAAATTGAACATCACGCTCAAGGGCTTCTAACCGATTATCCATTAATTCAAAAAGGAGTTCCTTAAATGGCTCTAACTGATCTTTTTCTGGTGCAAAATAGATATTGAGATTTCCGCGATCAGTATCTTCCCAGAAAGTTGGCCCAAAAATCGATAATAAAAAGCATTGCGTATTTGCGTTCGCTTTGAAGGATTTCTCATCAAAATATGCTAGGTCATCCAGATAATCTTCCGCGATGGCTGTGGCAAAATCCTTTTTATCCACAGACAAATAAAATAGTGCTAATCCAATTTGGATTCTTCTTGTCCCGTTATTTCCACCCAAGATGCCTTTATCGACACTGTCTTTAGAATATCCGGGTGGTTTATCCAACTGAAGTATCATTTTCAAAAGATTCATTTGTTCGTCATCGCTCCATCCTTTTTCATGGATCAGGACCTGACATTTTCTTAATTCAAACGTTAATGTGTCCACAATAAAATAAAGAGATGGGTTCCCTTCAGCATTCTTATAAATATCATTGGCATAAAATTTAAATTTATCATAACAATACGTGGCCATATCTACTCGATCGGCTTTTACGTATTCCTGGATCATATTCGAATAATGAAATGACAAATTATATAAATTTCTTGGTTCATTATTCTTATAAGCATGTTTTATTGCAAACCTGAAAAGTGTATTAAATCGGATATTCACATTTTCCAAGATTGTGTTATCATCCATTTCCAAACAGGTTTTGCCAATATCAACCAACTCGGCAGGAATTAGGGATGCAATATCAAAGCGGTCATTTTCAATCATTTTTATATAAGAATTACCCAAAAGCCTGAAGACCTTTACCTCATAAAAAGTCAATGAATTAGCCATTTCCTCGTACTGGGTTTTGGTATAGGTACGGAAAGTTGCATTGTCTTTTATCGTAGGAGTGAGATGAAAAAACCGGGAATTAAATCCGGGTTTATTGCTAATATAAGTTTGGATAATTGTACTGATTTCTCGAATAATTTCTGTTTGAGTCTCTTTAAATTGCGTAAAGGCAAGTAAATCATCCAATTGATCCAGGGAACCCATGATCTCTTTTTGATATTCTTCAATAACCTCCATGCTATTATTCATTGCTGAATGGATAGATGGTTTTTTCAAATTAAATATAAATGATTTAATAATTCCTGAAATGGTTGTAACCACATTGCTTGTTTTGGAATAAAGTAGAATATAAAAAATGTACGGAAGCGTAAAAACAGACGCTAGGAATAGATAAACATAGGTATTAAGGACTATACTGGAAACTCGATTTAGAGGTTCCACATAAAACATGATTACAGTTGCATGAAGAGACGATAGGATTAAAAACCATACGTAGATTAGACTCAGCCAGTCTTTCACAAAAAGATCCATCAGTTTTGGAGATGACTCTGCGGCAATAGCAACTACAATAATTAATGTTCCTAATACCATGGCCAGAACACCACCCCATATTTCAGGTGCGAAACCCAGATCGATACTCTCGTGATCTGATAATACAATACTGAATTGACTTTCGAGAAGATTAACTATAGATGGAAAAAAGACGTTAAATAGGACATCCGAAGCCAAAATAACGATCAGAACTATTCCAAAAGTTATTAAGGTTCGGTATTTGAACTGTAAGCTATTGAGCTTTACGAGGGTAGTATAGAATTTTTCCATAGAATGAATTTATTTTAATTGGGTTTATTTAATAAGCTAGTGGCTGGCAGAATATGCGTGCTATGATAAAAAAAATGGTTCACTTTGTTTAATCCTTTGGCTATAATAGAAAAGAAAAACTACAATGGAGAGTGAATTATAACAATAATCTATGTGAAAAATAAAATGAATGTTATTTTTCAGAAATCTTGACCTTTGAGGTAACAAATCATAATTTTTCATTATATCTAGTCCCATAATAACATATGTTTGTATTTAGAGGCTAGATAATAAATAATAATCATTACCCAAAACGAATAATATAAGAGGATTTTATGGCAAACTGGAGTCAACATCACGATTTAGTCTATGCATTCGTCTGTGTATCATTTTTAGCAGATGGAGAAGTGGACGAATCAGAAAAAGAAGCCATGCGTGGCAATGTCAAAGTGATGTTGCCGGATGTATCCGACGATGCGTACAACGCAATGGAAGCCGAAGTAATCGATAAATTTATCGATCTCGGTGATGAGTCAGCTCGTACTAACCAATATGGCGTATCTTTGGAAGCCCTCAAGGGGATGTTCTCATCCGATGAGGATCGTTTCAAAGTAGTCAAAAACCTTGCTTACATCGCACGCGCGGATGATTTCATTCACGATAACGAAATGGCAATGGTTGAAAAGGCGGTGAGTGCATTGGATATGACAGATAAGGTAAATCTCGTTAAAACAGATTCTACTCTTTTTGTCGATTTAATTGCTTAAATCATTTCCAGCATAACTTCATGATAACCCCGGTTTTATGCCGGGGTTATCTTTTTAAAAATTGGAGATAATTGTGGCTGATAACAAACGCGATTCTGATCGCCGCGCTGATAATCAAAGAGAAGCAGCAAGACGAGAAGAAGCTAGACGTATAAATAATCATCATGTTGAACTTGACAAAAGAGATAATGATGAACGGAGAGATGAAAATCGTCGAGGAAATAGTCGTCGTTCTGCAAAAGAAAGAAGAGATTAATACAAGGGCAGTAAAACTGCCCTTGTTGTTTATATATCGGAGTTGTTGTTTAGTTGAATAGGAGTAGTAACTCATGGAAGAACACAGAGAAAAAAGTTCAGCTTCAAGACGTAGCAATGATCGAAGAGATGTTCACAGAAGGTGGGAACATCGAAGAAAGGAAAATAACGTCGTAGTAGATACTGATAAACGAAAGACCATTGATCAAAGAAAAGGCTATCAGCGTCAAAATAACCGACGTAGTGATCAGGAGCGAAGGCATTAATATTAAAAAAAGGCAGTTAACTGCCTTTTTTTAATTGAATTAATTATACTATTTTATTAAAACTCCTCAATATTAGTAGAAATTGTACCTAAAGGTGATTTACTAAAGTTTTTACAGCTTCTATATAAACATGTTTTCCCAAACCTGATATTTGTGAAATACATTCATCCTTGATGACGGATACTTTCCTGAATTCTTCTCTAGAATTAATATCACTTAAATGCACTTCTACAGTGGGGGTATTTACAGATGCAATCGCATCACGGATAGCAAAGGAATAATGTGTCAACGCACCAGGATTAATAATAATTCCATCAAATAAACTGATGGTTGATTGAATTTGATCAATAAGATCACCTTCATGATTAGATTGGAACCAAATGATATCATGAGTATCAGCATCCGGTTGTTCATCCAACCAATTTCCTATATCTTCTAATGTTTCAGATCCATAAATCTCAGGTTCACGAATCCCCAATAAATTCAGATTGGGTCCATTGATCACTAGTATTTTCATTGGATTACTTTGAGTGACTCTTTGATAAGATTATCAGGAACAGAATCACATGTATTACCTTCCCCAAGTGTATTTAAAACTACAAAATGAAGAATGCCATTTCTCATCTTTTTATCTTTTTTTACATAAGAAAGAATTGTATTTGGATCCACTTTAGATACATGTGGCAAGGAAAGTTTATCAATGGTATTGGTTAGAGATATATTTTCATCGACACTCATAAAACCCATTTTACTAGAAACCCATCCAGCGCACTTCATACCAAGGGCAACGGCTTCTCCATGGCGAATCTTTCCATATCCTAAATGAGCTTCCAGTGCATGACCAACTGTATGCCCAAAATTTAAAAGTTTGCGAAGCCCCCCTTCGTGTTCATCTAATGAAACAATTTCTGCTTTTATTTCACAAGCGCGTAACACAGCCTTTGCAAAGGGGAAAGAATCAATATCATCCAGCCATTCGGAAATATTATTTAAGAATTTCTCATCGTGAATTGCACCATACTTAATTACTTCACCAAGTCCCGCAATGACCTCTTCACGCGGGAGTGAATCCAAAATATCTGGATCAATTAACACGCCTTGTGGTTGATATATGGATCCTACGAGATTTTTCCCTTCTGCTATATTTATGCCAGTTTTTCCGCCTATGGAAGAATCAACCATGGCAAGAAGGGTTGTTGGGATCTGGTAATATTGAATTCCGCGCATAAAGGAAGAGGCAACAAACCCACTTACATCACCTACTACACCACCACCCAAAGATAGAATGGTTGTAGAACGATCACATTTCATTTCAATTAGCTGACTGATGATACGACTGAATTCATTCATGCTTTTTGCCGCTTCACCAACAGGAAGTGTGATATAATCACATTTAAATCCTGCTTCATTTAAGTCAGACATCAAACCGAATCCAATTAATTCCATCAAATTATATTGTGAAATAATTATCCATTTTTGCCCATGATTCTGACCAGAAAGAATGGATGGGAGCTTTCTTAATATGCCTGATTCTACATTAATAGAGTAGGATCTTTCTCCTAATTGTACTTGAATTGTTTTCATGGATTTATCTGTACTAAAATTTCTTTTGTTAATTGTTCAGGATTTTTCCCATCAGTTTCGATAGTGAAATCTGCTGTATTTAAATAATGCAGTTGTCGTTCCAACCAGAGCTTCGTCAATGCTTCTTCCGTATTATCATCGGCTAATAAAGGCCTGTTACCCGAATCCGATAATCGGTGCGATAATTCTTCCATTGAAGCTGTTAAAAGAATGGTAGCCCCATTTTCATTAATAAACTCCCTGTTCTCATCTTTTAATACAATTCCCCCACCACAAGCCACAATAGATTCAGAATATTGTTTTAATTGTTTGGTTTCCATTTTACGAAATTGCTCTTCTCCATCAATATCAAATATTTCAGAAATATTTTTCCCAGTTCCCTTTTCTATCTCTGAGTCTAAATCAATGAATGGTTTGTGCATTTTTTCAGATAAAGTTTTTCCAACCGTTGATTTGCCGGATCCCATCATACCTATTAAATAAATGTTCATTAATATTTCGCTGTGGCTCTCATATGCGCCCTGAGTTGATCCATGGAATCACCACCAAATTTTTCCAGAAGTGCATCAGCAAGGACAAAACATAACATGCTTTCTGCAATGATGGATGCTGCAGGAACAGCACATGAATCGGTTCGTTCCTTGTGTGCATCTTTTGCTTCTTTGGAATGTATATCCACAGATCGAAGTGGTTTAATCAATGTGGGGATGGGCTTCATGGCCATTCGCAAAACAATGGGTTGGGCGTTGCTCATGCCCCCCTCTATTCCGCCGGCATTATTTGAATACCGAAAAAATTTTTCGCCATCGTGACCGATCTCATCATGGACTTCACTGCCAAATTTTTCCGCACCGCCAAATCCACCACCGATTTCAATTCCTTTGAATGCATTTACACTCATCATCATGGCAGAAATGCGGGTATGGAGTTTCCGATCCCACTGGGTATGAGCGCCAAGACCGTAAGGCAACCCGGTGGCAATCACTTCAAAAATACCGCCAACCGAATCACCGGCTTTTTTGGCGTCATCAATAGTTTGCATCATAGCCACTTCCCTATCTTTGTCCAGACAACGGACGGGAGATGCGTCGGCAATTTCACTTAATTGGTTTGGTGAAACGCCATCAGGGATTGGGTTTTCATCCTTAACGTCATGGATTTCAATCACGCGGCTGCCCACTTCAATTCCAACATCTTCCAATAATTTTCTGCAGATAGAACCAAGTGCCACACGCATGGTTGTCTCCCGGGCGCTGGACCGTTCCAATACATTGCGAATATCATCAAATCCATATTTTTGGACACCTGCCAAATCAGCATGTCCGGGGCGGGGGAGTGTCACAGTTCGGATTTCATCATCTACAGGAGATACGGACATTTTTTTTGTCCAGTTTTCCCAATCCTTATTTCGGACAAGAATGCCCACCGGTGCACCAAGAGTTTTGCCGTGTCTAACACCACACCAAATTTCACCGAAATCTTTTTCAATTTTCATTCGGCCACCACGGCCGTGGCCCATTTGCCGTCGCGCCAAGTGAACACTAATATATTCTTCGGATATTTCCAATCCCGCCGGCATGCCGTCTAAAATACCTAAAAGGCCCTGACCGTGGGATTCACCCGCTGTGAGAAATTTGAGTCGTGTTAACATAATTCTGATTTTAATACCTTTTTAATTGGTTCCAATTTAATTTTTTCTGATATTTTTTCACCAAACCAAATGTCGGCCGATGCCAATCCTTGACCTATGAACATATCCAGACCGCCAATGGTCTTTGCGCCCCTTTCTCCACCGGTTTTCAGCCATTTTGTTTCCAGTGGATTGTAGATGGTGTCGGCTAGAATTTGTCCTTTTTTGATTTCCAAATCTGGCATGGATTTTATATCTGGCCACATCCCTAATGGTGTGCAATTAACAATTACATCTGAATTTTCACTCGCATTATTGTTTGGGAAGATTGAATTAATCCAATTCAACAATTGATCAGCTTTTGATTGCGTACGATTTTTAATTGAAATGGATTTAGCACCGAATTTCACCAATCCAAAAGCAATCGCTCTCGCTGCGCCACCGGATCCCAAGATTATACAATCTTTTCCATTTAAGGAGATACCGTTTTGTTCCATTGCCATGGTGAAACCGATCCAATCTGTATTGTATCCTTTTCCATCATGGACACAATTTACAGCACCGATGGTTTGTGCTGATTCATCCAATTCATCTAAAAATGGAATGACGGATTGTTTATAGGGAATGGTTACATTGAAGCCGTTCAATTCATTTACATTCATAAATGAGTGGAGCGCATTTGGCATCAGATGGATTTTTTTAAATGATGCATCTAGATCAAGCTGTCGATAAACTTCTTGATGAAGAATAGGGCTTAGGCTATGAGCAATAGGGTTTCCGATGACAGCGAATTGTTTCACTGTTTTAAATTTTCCAATACATCATAAAATTCTGGGAAGGAGATAGATGCGCATTCAGGATGATCCAAAACAATATCTCCATTAGTCACAAGTCCGGCAATAGTGAATGCCATAGCGATACGGTGGTCATGGAATGTTTCAATATTTGCACCTTTCAATGGCGTTGGGCCATTAATGATAAATCCATCGTGTAATTCTTCAATATCAGCACCCATTTTTTTCAGGTTTTTACATAACGCATGGATTCGGTCAGACTCCTTAACACGTAATTCTTCGGCGCCAGATACTTTTGTTTTACCATTAGCTTGGGTAGCAAGAATGGCGATGATGGGTAATTCATCAATTAAGCCTGGCACATCATTTTCATCAATTATAACTCCTTTTAATGGTTGGTGCCATATTTTCAAATTACCTATGAGTTCACCGGCTTCGTCCCATTGATTTAAGCGCTCCATTGCGGCACCCATTTTTTCTAATGTAGCAAAAACCCCTGTGCGGGTTGGATTAGCTAAAACACGATTTAAAACAATTACAGAGTTTGGCACCAACGTTGCAGAAGCGGCAAAAAATGCGGCCGTGGATGGATCACCGGGAACAGCCAAATCAAAAGGCGAAAGGGGGGAAGTCATACTGGATACGGTGGTGGTGAGTCCTGAGGTGGAAAGATTCGCTCCCAACCCGGATAACATTTTCTCTGTATGATTACGAGATAAAACCGGTTCAGTGATTGATGTTTCGCCACTTGCCCCAAGCCCCGCCAAAAGTACAGCGGATTTCACCTGGGCGCTTGCAACGGGAGACTTATATTGAATTCCATTCAATTCACTTTTACGAATAGTGATGGGTAATTTGCCATCATTACTTTTGGACTTCAATCCCATTTGATAAAGTGGATCCATAATACGATTCATTGGACGATAAGAAACAGAATCATCTCCGATAAATGTGGCATTAATTCCTTGCCCTGCCATTAATCCTAAAAGTAAACGAGTTGTGGTACCGGAGTTGCCGCAATCCAAAGAATCTATTGGATCGGATAATTTTCCACCATTCACAACCACTTCATTTCCTTCATCCTTTATTTCAACACCACAGGCTTCTAAACATTTTCGAGTAGATTGTACATCAGCGCCGGTGGATAAATTGGATATCCGCGACTCTCCGTCCGCCAATGCAGAAAACATAAGTGCACGGTGGGATATCGATTTATCACCTGAGAATGTTAATGTTCCTTTAATGACCATTCTGCTTTAATTCATCTGCGATTAAAAATGCCAGTTCAATGGCTTGGTTTGCATTCAAGCGTGGATCACAATGGGTGCGATATCGGTCAGTCAAATCCGCTTCCGAAATATCATCCAGGCCTCCTGTACATTCGGTTACATTTTGGCCAGTCATTTCTAAATGGATTCCGCCTATACGAGACCCTTCCGATTTATGAATATGGATATTTTGTTTCAATTCATCTATAATTTGATCGAACGGTCGAGTCTTGATACCATTCCTGCTTTTAATTGTATTCCCATGCATGGGATCGCAGGACCAAACAACTGTCCGGTTTTCAGTCTGAATTTTTTGAATCAGTCTTGGTAAATAAGTCTCCACTTTATCATGACCAAATCTTGTAATAAGCGTAATCCTTCCTGCTTCATCACTGGGATTTAATATATCCAGCAGTTCGATCAATTCGTTAGGATCCAAGGATGGACCACATTTGATACCAATGGGGTTTTTTATCCCGCGACAAAACTCCACATGAGCGCTATCTTTGAATCGCGTTCGATCTCCAATCCATACGAAATGGGCAGACGTATTGTACACATCACCTGATGTTGAATCGATTCGTGTTAATGCTTCTTCGTAGGGCAGTAGAAGTGCTTCGTGACTCGTGTAATAATGTACTTGGCGTAGTTGAGGTGTATTATTGGAATTAATTCCTAATGCATCCATAAAATTCAAGCTTTCTTGGATCTGTTGAGCCAAATGGCGATACCGTTCACCTTGGGGACCGCTTTTTACAAACCCCATATTCCAGGAATTCACATGACGCAGATCTGCATAACCGCCATCAGCAAAAGCCCGAAGCAAGTTCAAGGTGGATGCAGCTTGAGAATATGCTTTCAACATTCGCTCTGGGTCGGGCTGGCGATTCTCAGGTTTAAAACTAATATCATTAATAATATCGCCTGCATAACTCGGTAGCTCAACACCATCGTTTGTTTCAGTGGGGCTGGATCGAGGTTTGGCAAATTGACCTGCCATGCGACCGAGTTTGACCACCGGCAAATTTGCTCCAGATGTAAGAATAACCGCCATCTGAAGAATAACCCGGAAAGTATCGCGGATATTATCCGCGTGAAATTCAGAAAAACTTTCAGCACAATCACCACCTTGGAGCAGAAAGCCATTACCTTCAGCCACATCAGCAAGTGATCGTTTTAGAGATCGAACTTCTCCCGCAAATACGAGTGGTGGAAAATTCCCAAGAGTTTTTTCAACTTCAGATAAATGGTTTTGATCGGGGTAATCTGGAATATGTTTGGCGGTAAAATTCCGCCAGCTGTCAGTCTGCCACATTTTGTAATTCCTTTAGGCGATTATCCAAAGATGCCATCGCTAGTTTAAGTTTGTCTATCATATCATCTGTGTAGGGGTTATAAAGTTGTAGGTCTGTATAAAGCTCCCAAGTATCGTTACAAGTTTGATCTACCAAATCTAAAAGATCACGAAATCCCTGAGTATCTATGGTTGTTTTCCGGATGCCATATTCCTTCAACATTCGTCCTAGAAAATGAGTTACACCCTGGGTTTGAGCCGCCATGCGATCGTGCTGCTCTGGAGACATTTCCATCACATGGATGCCCTGATCCTTAAAAAATTGGCGCCAGAAATTAAATTGATCGTGGGTATCTCTCGTATTATTCATCATCATCTTCAGACGATTATTGGAGATGAATGAATCGGGTCCAAACATGGGGTGAGTAGCAATGATGCCGATATTTTCAGGAAGATTATTTTCCATGATTTTAGCGGGATGCATTTTAACGGAGCACACATCAATTATGGTTGTTCCTTCCGAAAGATGCGGAGAAATTTCTTTGACCAGCGATTCAAAGTGGCGAATTGGCACAGCAACAAAAATTACCTTTTCCTTTAATATAGATTCCAGATCCGTAAATTCCACACCGGGGAATTCCCCAATAGGTTTCGGGT
>JABHKE010000034.1 GCA_018692355.1 Fidelibacterota bacterium | reverse complement strand
TTCTAAAAAATGGCACTGTAAGATAATTTAATCCCATCATTAAAGGGTGCTATTGTTCGGCAAACACCATTGCTACAAAAAAGGCCACCTTGCAGGGAACCATATAATATAGAGATTCTTTGAGATGATGTTAGATTATAAGCTAACTCAAATGAGACCCACCTTTTTTGAATAAAATCTGGGGGGTCAACTTTATTTCGTTTCCCTGTAAAATATTTCAAATCTCCAAATATTAATGCTTCTAATGGATTATAATATGGGTCTACTGTTGTCGGGCCAGAGAATGCGTTGGTTTGGTCATGAGTCAAGGTGGCAGACCACTTGGATGCTTTCCCAATTGTTAATGAGAACATTCTATTAAACTGGGTATCATAATTTTTCGAGCCAACATAAAATAGATTATCATATTGAGTGAAATTTGAATCTGGGTTTTCTGGATCGATTAACACCCATAAAGAATCTGATGCGTTGTAGGATCTTGAGTTCCCTTTAGATGTATTTCTCAATTGTTTTTCCTGATATTCAAAATTAATACTTACTGAATATCCATTATTAAATAAATAGGATAATTCTAGAGGATAAGTAATTGATTTTGACTCCTGCCACATTTTCGTTTCTACAGAATAAAGATCAGTGAAACTCGTATCTAAATATTCAGCAGAATCAATAATCGTGTACTCTTCCCCATAAAAATCAACAATCGTTGTATCATATTCCCAGAAAGAATTAATAATCCTATCCTGTTGCTCTCCTTTAAAATAACGGATAATTTCTAAAATATCCCTGTTTTGGCCTCGGCCTAGTTTAAAATAAAGATTATCATTTAATTGGGAACCACTTATCTCAAAATAATTTTCCCAATAAGGTAAAGCAGATGGATTTGAGCCTGGCAAATAGCCATCTATTGCAGTATCCACCCAATCCATTAATGTTAGGGACTGCCATTCCTCGTTCCGACTCAAATGAGCATATTGAGAGATAACATCTAAATTTAGGATTGAACCGGTTAATGATACTTGAACACCTCTTTCATCATTAAAGTTGAATTGATGTGCCACTCGTCCAAGCAAAGTGGAATTCTGTTCTCTAACTAAAATAGGCATTGCCTGGAATGCAATTCTGTTGCCATAATCATCAGGAGAAAAACTTGAACGCCCTTTATCAAAAGCATATCTCTTATATTCTGTTGATAGTCCCCAATTTCCCCCATAGATATTGAAATTTAAATAAACACCATGCCCTGACTTCAAAGAATCAAGGGGACCGTCAGAATATATATTATTTTTTTCTGTTGAAACTTTATCTACATATTCCACGAAAAGATCCACATTATCCAAAATCCAAGAACCATATATTCCCTTCAAGTTATGTAAAACAAATGTACTATCTCTTAAGAAGTTCAAGTTAGAAAACTCATGGTTCTCTTTGGACGAAAGGTGTGAAAGTCCCAGTGACACTGAGTTTAAATCAAAGAGAATTTGGTTTGCTGAGACATTGTGTGAATTCTTGTACTCGGGGATTCGTAAATCATTACCAAAATTCCATATATTAGAATTTCCATTAATATGGTTAAATGTAAATAACCCATTTTCATAGCCTAAAAACATACCCCGTATCCCATTATCAAAATTAGTTGTTTGATCATCAATTTGATTTAACAGGAGACCTCTTCCCCAAAATTCATAAATATCCCCAAGTTTAATGCTATAATTGTCATGACCATATTCTATGCGAAACTTTCGAATATCATTGATTGTAAAACCAATATCCGGTGGGTTAGAATATTCGTATTGGATCCAACTCTGAAAATCTTTATAAAAAATATTTAAATCAAATCGATTTTCTGCATAGGTATAGAAATTGTAATTATCTCCAAACTTAGATGTAATAGCAGCATTATATGATAAATCTTCTGCAAAAAGGCACGTTATAAATAATGAAATAAATAATAAAAGTGGCTTACTCATATTAGGTTGAATTTTCCTATTTGTCTGCGGATAAACCTATTGCAGACTGTATCTCTGATTCAATTTCAGCCTCTTCACCAGGCATATACCCTTGATGTCGCCACAGAATTGTTCCATCTGTATCAATAAGGATAAGAGTCGGCATAATAAGACCATTCAGCTTTTTTGCTATTTTTTGATTGGGATCTAAACCAACGTTAAAGGAATATTTTTGGCTCTTGATGTATGACTTAACTTTTCCCAAACTTCGTGGCGTATCCTGATTCACCATTAATACCTTAAACCCGTTTTCTTCATATTTATTATGATATTTATCCAGGTGTTTCATGACTTTTTTACATGGTTTACACCACGTCGCCCAAAAGTCGATGAGAAGTGGACCATCTTCTAAAAGTGTATGGATAGATGTCTTTTTTCCATCTAATAATTTTATTTTTAGATCCGGAATTTTCCTCACTGTTTCCGATGTTTCCCCTGATATCAAAACGAATATCATGATTGGAATAATTATTAATAGTTTTTTCAATTTAATCCTTAATGGTTTCTTTTTTTTAAATGATAAATGTTATTGAAGTTTCCTATCCTAAAAACGTCAATTCTGCCTTATATACTCACTATTAACTCATAGGTTTAAAAAAAGCCGATTTATTAACCGGCTTTTTAGTTAAAACTTTAGATATTGATTTCCGTATCAATCACTATTCAATAAATTCTTCATAAGCTCAATTACATCAAGAATATTAATATGGTTATCACTATTTATATTCATAACATTTTCCGAACACTCATTGAGACTTCCTTGAATAGTGAAGTCAATCAAAGTGAATAAATCAAAAACATTAATAACTGGATCTCCATTTTGGTTTAAATCACCGTTGGTATTTCCAAGAACATATACCAAATCATTGCACGGATCGCACATATTACCTATTTGATCACTATCAACATCTACTTGGTCTGGATTATAAACATCGACACAATTGTCTTCTCCATTTAAAATACCGTCATCATCAATATCAGGATTCATATCATTAATATTGATTTGGCTGACTTGATAAATCTGCTTTGGGTTTCCATAATTTTGGACAATTGCAATAATTATTACATTGTCTGAAACCCAGGCATCGCTAAGATCAAATGTCCCCGAAAAAGATTCTGTTTCGCCAGATAAGCTAATAGATAAGGTTTCAGTCACAACCCAATTCCTGGCTACATTCCTTGCATTATGGTAGCTGCTTGCACCACTCCAGTAGGACCAGATATTATCTTCAACCACAAAAATATCTACTTTTTGATTTATTGAACTCATATCGGCATCCATGGTAACAAAAATATCATAGGATACTTCTGTATCATTTATCATTCCATTGATTTCTATTTCATAGGGCGTATCATCTCCAACCATACCATTATACATAGGTATAAAGGAATTATACATGGGGCTCCAATCCCCATTTGGATAACCACCTACAGTTGATTCCACACCATTCCACTGGGTATGTGGAATACCTCCCACACCATACATTCCACTACGTTGACTATATTCCGATGAAAGGGCAAAATCGGAACCGCCGGGTGTGAAACTTGGACTATGCCATTCTATACTTACTAATGTTTCTGGAAACTCATCTAACATTTCTGAAATCGCGAAACTCGCGGATGGACAGTAGGGTCAGTTGAGCCCGGTAAAATCTTCTACAAATACCTTTTGAGATGAACGAGATGCTGTTTCAACGATTGTACGTAATTCATATATGGCCAAATCGATGGGATCCATCCTTTGTGCGAATGGCAGGGATATTGCTAAGAGTAATAATATTTTTTTCACGATTTGTGCATCATTGAATTATTTAAAATTATTGTGCTGATTATGAAAAACTTCTAATTATGATATGATTTGAATTTTTGATTTTCCTAAGAAAAAACTGGGGCAAAAATAGGTATACTTTCGTATAGCTACGCAAAATATTTTCATATGAAATTCTAAGGTATTATTTTCTATTCTCATAAAGTATAATCATCTATAGTTCTATCAAAGAAGTGGATCTAAGAAAGACTTAAGCTCATTTTCATTAACGAACTTAACGCTAACATTACTCAAAGATTCAACATCTGCTACTGGAAGTATAAATTCATAAACAGCTTGGATTTCTACCGTTTCCATAGCCACCTGCATGGACCACCCGCCAATCGCAAAATCAATGAGAGGTGAAAACTGATGTTGGGGAACATACAAAACTTTATTACTGGTTTTGGTATGCCAGTAGGAATCCGGTGTATCCGCTACCACGATTAATGTATTCCTGTTTTGATCCAAAATTCGAATCACGGGTATAATCCGGAATGCCCCCGATTTAATTAGTTCAACGTGTTTTTTAGGAAAATTGAATGAATTTTTATCAAAATAAAAGATAGATAACGTCCCATTTTGTTCTAGACCGGTGTAAGGAAGTGTTCCGAGCATATCTTTAATGATCTTATCTTTCAATTTGTAAATAACCGGAAAACGAACTGTCATATAAAGTTCATCGTCTTTGTGATATTCAAATTCAGGGCGCTGTAATTCTACATCATAAGGATTCGTAAGGAGTTGATCCAGAACTGCGGACAGCATCTGCGTATTTGCAGCATTTTCAGGATTATCTTCCAACTTCCTATCAACATCAAAATCCATGGTCCATTCGCCTGCATCGAACCGAGGTACTTCCTTTTTTGGTTGATCTTTTTTTCTCACGCGAGCCCCCAAAAGAACATCCATGGATGCTTCCAATTCTGCGATTTGCTGGTCCAGGTTAGAGACTACTTTTTCAGATTCAAGTGAAACGGAATGTCGTTTTACTTCAACCTTTGGCTCAGAAAAGGCCGGGAAGGGTGAAACTTTCGCAACCGGTTGGCTTGGAATATAAGGTGTTATCATTTGATTGACTGTTGTGCCAACTGCTTTGTTCAATGAAGGAATCTGGGTATAAACTTCCATGATTTTCCTCACACCTAATTCTTCCCAAGTAGCTACATCAACCATCTGAATTGAAACATGAACTTTATCTAATTGTCGATTAAATTTACCCAAGATAAGAACATTCCGTGACCCACGCGGCTGGTTCATCATAAGCGAACGATCATTCATGATAATTTCTAAATCTTCTTTTGTCTTCATCCGAAGGCCCAGATGGTTCTTTAATTCCTGATGAACCATATCTGTTAATCCTCCTGCTATCCATTCCACCGCTGGATCATTTTGGATATTTTCAAATGGAAGCAAATATACATATGTGTATGGACTTCTCGCTGAGAGAATAGATATAAAAATTATTATTGAAAGAATTTTCCGCATCGGTAGGTTTGGTTTCATGATCTCAACTTAGGGATAATCAATGGATTAATCCAATTCATAATACTGATAAATTCATTTCCCAACTTGTTTGAGAAATTTTTTCCAGGAGTCTCGTAAAGACACTGCCCGGTTAAAAACCAATTTCCCGTTAATTGATTCTTTTTCATCTTTAATAAAATAACCGTTACGTTCAAATTGATAAGTAAGATTTTCAGGATTCGCAAGACTAGGTTCACATTTTGAATTGGAAAAAGTTTTACAGGAATCCGGATTCAAGTTCTTCAAAAATTCACCATCTTCGTCAGGATTTTCATTTAAAAATAATCGATCATACAAGCGGATTTCTGCATCTACAGCGTGTGGTGAGGAAACCCAATGTAATGTTCCCTTCACTTTTCTGCCATCCGGTGCAGAACCACCTCTTGTTTTTGGATCATAAGTACATTGTAATTCAACAATATTACCATTCTCATCTTTAATAACTTCTTGGCAAGTAATAAAATAAGCATATCGAAGCCGCACTTCCCTGCCAGGTCCCAATCGAAAAAACTTTTTTGGGGGATCTTCCATAAAATCTGATTGTTCAATATACAATTCCTGTGAAAATGGAATATCCCTTTTACCTGCACTGTTATCTTCTGGATTATTGATGGCTTCCAACATTTCTGTTTTACCTTCAGGATAATTGGTAATGACAACTTTTAACGGATCTAAAACACCCATAACCCGTGGCGCCCGTTTATTTAAATCTTCACGAAGAGCATTTTCCAACCGAATTACATCAATGATTGAATCGCGTTTTGTGACACCTAAATCTTCAGCAAAGTTTCTGATTGATTCCGGAGTATATCCACGTCTGCGCAATCCGGAGATCGATGGCATCCGTGGATCATCCCATCCATCCACATGATTCTCATCTACCAGTTGTTTCAATTTCCGTTTGCTCATTATTGTAAAATTTAAATTCAGCCGAGCAAATTCAATCTGTTGCGGATGGTAAACCCCTAATTGTTCTAGATACCAATCATAGAGCGGGCGGTGATCTTCAAACTCCAATGTGCAAATTGAATGAGTTATTTTTTCTATAGAATCTTCTAATCCGTGGGCCCAATCGTACATGGGATAGATGCACCATTTATCTCCAGTACGGTGATGGGATGCATGGAGAATTCGGTATATAACAGGATCACGCATGTTCAAATTTGGATGAGACATATCGATCTTTGCTCGAAGAACTTTTTCACCATTTGCAAATTCGCCATTCTTCATTCGAACAAATAGGTCCAGATTTTCTTCAATGGATCGATTTATATGCGGACTTTCCTTTCCGGGTTCAGTTAAATTGCCTCGAGTATTGCGTATTTCATCGCCTGATAAGTCACATACATAAGCTTTTCCATCTTGAACCAGTTGAATAGCAAATTCATACATTTGATCAAAATAATCCGAAGCATAAAAAAGTCTATCTTCCCAGTCAAAACCAAGCCATTTTACATCTTTAATAATGGACTGAACATATTCATCCTCTTCTTTTACCGGATTGGTATCATCAAATCGAAGATTACATTTTCCACCGTTTTTTTCTGCAATCCCAAAGTTCAAGCAAATAGATTTCGCATGGCCAATGTGAAGATAACCGTTTGGTTCCGGTGGGAATCGCGTATGAACACGATTATCCCACTTCCCGGAAGCATTATCATCATCAATGATTTTTTGAATAAAGTTAACGGGTTCTTTTTGAGTGTCATTCATATTAGAATTGCGATAGAGCCCTTTTTAATCTTCTTAAACAAATATCTTTTCCTAAAAGTGAAAGAATTTCAAACAGAGATGGTCCATTGATTGTACCGCAAATAGCCAATCGGATAGGTTTCATAACTTTCCCGAATCCAAGTCCTTTTTCTTCCATAAATGATTTCAATTTTTTTTCCAATGATTCTCCATCCCATTGATCAATTTTCATTAAAATAATTTGAATATCCGAAACAATGTCTGATGTATCATTCTTCCATATTTTTCTGACATCTTTTTCACCAAATTCATGAGGATCGCTAAAAAAATAATCAGTTTGAGTCATAAGATCTACTAATGACTTAGAACGAATTTTCATCAAATTAATCACGGATAATTTAAAAGCTTTGTCAAAATCAATTCTCCAATCTTTACGAATAATTTCTATCCCTGATAAAATAGATTCATTTGATTGTTTGACTAAATGTTGCCCGCTGATCCAATTCAATTTCTTTTCATCAAAAACTGCACCTTTTTTATGGACCATAGTTAAATCAAATTTTTGGATAATTTCATCCAAAGACATCACTTCTTCTTCTGTCCCCGGATTCCAGCCCAGTAATGATAAATAATTCAAAAGCGCTTCAGGTTGATATCCTTCATTACAATAAAATTGCACACCCGTTGCACCATGCCGCTTGCTTAACCGCTTTTTATCCTGGCCAAGAATCATTGGTAAATGTGCGAAGGTTGGAACATCCAGCCCCAGAGCCTGGTAGATTAGAATTTGTTTAGGTGTATTCGCAATATGATCTTCACCTCGAATCACGTGGGTAATGCCCATGTCACTATCATCCACCACATTGGTTAAGTTGTACACAGGGCTACCATCTGACCGGGCTATAATAAAATCATTCAGCTCAGAATGAGACACCGTAATCGTGCCATAAATGAGATCATTAAAGATGGTTTCTTTCCCTCCAGGAACTCTTAAGCGGACCGTAAATGCTTTGCCCTCTTCCATCTCGACTTGGATGTCTTTTTCAGAACGATCACGCCATAAGCCAGAATAAGAATAAGATCCGGTTTTGTCCCGGATCTTTTCTAATTCATCTTTGGATGCGAAACAACGGTAAGCATTTCCAGACTCCAATAGAGATCGAATTGCTTTTTCGTATCCATCAGTCCGTTTAGATTGATAAACAAGATCATCATCCCACGTAAGTCCTAGCCACGTCATAGATTCACAAATCTGGTCTATGTATTCCTGCTTTGATCTTTCAAGGTCAGTATCTTCTATTCGAACTAAAAATTTCCCTGAATTTTTCCGGGCGAATAAATAATTGAATAATGCAGTCCTTGCTCCTCCAATATGGAGTTGTCCAGTGGGACTGGGTGCAAAACGGACGCAAGGATTCATTAGATTACTAGATAAAATTTGATTAAATATAGATGTGAAATTACTGGATGTAATGAAAGCAAAAAAGCCCAGACTTTAATTTGACTTTTTTCTTATGCGGAGGGGGAGGGATTCGAACCCCCGAAGGGTATGAACCCTTGCTGGTTTTCAAGACCAGTGCATTCAGCCAGACTCTGCCACCCCTCCGGGTGTGTATAATT
>JABHKE010000035.1 GCA_018692355.1 Fidelibacterota bacterium | reverse complement strand
TTTTTCGTTAATGATAGATTGGTTAAAATAAAGTGCAGTGGCACCAATAAAGGAATTTTTCTTTCCCAGATCCATTTGAGCCCGTGTTCCAAAAATAGTTTTTTTATCAAAGGATACTAACTCATGTTTATCATAATTGATCTTGAGTTTTGCGTTTGGGTCATTTCCTGCATCTCCTAACAGAACAATAGTCCCTGAGAAATAATCAATATTATAATCCAATCCCCGTTTAAGGGTAACTCCATTTTGTATAACCTCCTCACTACCTTCCACCAGCATAAAGCCAAGACTAATGGTAGAACTTTGATTCGAATATGCTGCTTCAATCATCCACCGATGATCGGCATTCACTTCTGAAGATGATGATGATGTATAAAGAAGCCCTGGGCCTAATTGTCCCTGTAATTGTTCTGTATTTGTTCCCCCGATCAAAGAATCAGAAGATGCAAAAGGATGAAGCGTTGGAAACATAAGTTCCCCATCTATCAAATTCATGATATTTGGATCAGAATCGATTAATTCATCATAATTCCGCTGACCATTTTCATCCAAACTGTCCAATCCAAATAATGTAATATAGGGTAAACTTGTGGCCTTATCTCTCTCAGAAACTGGAGTGGCATTTTTATTCATAATTTTAATCTCAAATCCTTCTGTATTGATCTGAGTTGTACCTAGGTAGTATACATTTTTGAACATGAGCGGCCACGTTGAGTGATTTGGATAACTGTTTCGGGGCTTTAGCATCATAAGTGATAAATTAGTCCCAAGAGAATCTGCACCTGTACCAACTTCTAACACGGTTTCACCTGTTTCTCGATCTGCAAGAACAAATGTACATCCTAAAATATCCTGTGAAACCATTTCACGGACTCGGATAAAGCCCAAGTCTGGGCTTACATAATAATTGGTTCCTTGCTCCAACCGTATAAAGCTCCCTTCTTCATTCTCATCCACATAATTCGTATCAGCAACATTTAATGGATCGATGTAAGCCATCCCGGTCATTGCATTCGCATCATTAGTATTAATGGACTTATACAATTCAAAGTTTTTCACCACTATATTTCCAAGGAGATGCCTTCCGTCTTTTGTTGGATAAAAAGGAGGGATTGAAACTGATTTTAATTGTCCATCTTGGTTATTTAGGGTTGTATCCAATCCATTTCTAAACATTGGATGAATAAAAAAGTACCTGTTTTTTATCCAATCTACATCTCTAATCTGTTGTGTATTACTTTGCCCTCCACCTTCCCATTCAGATTGTTCTTTTTTAGTCTTTTCAATTGAAGCAATCGTGGTAATATCCACAGGGCCTAATTTTGAAATTGCTTTTATTCCAAAAAGCCCCTGATTCTTCCCGGAGAAAGTGACATATTTTGTAGATGGAAGAGAAAGAGAAATATTTCCAGCCTCTACTTTTTGGATAATATCATCTTCGTGTCCTTCATAGGAGATCCGAATATTATTTTCCCAATCAAAATCACGTTCAGAGTCCTGATCCATAGCAACTGTGATTCTATCTCCAATTTTCCCCTGTATATTCAGATTTTGTTTCTGGTCAAATTCAAGGTGGGTATTTTGTGTCTGGTTCAAGGTTGATCGAACCAATTCTTGATCCTGAAAAACCATTTTACCATTAATATTCACATTCCCACTTACTCGGAGTGACGCCCGTCCCAGCCTGCCAATATCCACACCCACTACTTCAATCATCTGGCCCCGGCGACTTTTTTTATCACCCTTGGCTTCTTTTTGCATGGTTTCTATGAATTTCTTATGCCATGATCGTTGGTGAAACTTTTTAAGGTACCAATCAACAGAAGCTGTAAAGGGCATTTGGACTTGCTTTCCATCAACAATTTTAGATATGGTAATTGTTTGCCAATCCCAAGAAAGCTTAACATCAGTTTTTTTATTTTGATAAGGGAAATTCAATAATCCCAAAGGTGTATTTATTGAGTCCAAGGGTTGAACCAGTGATTTTTTTAAATTCGGAAAGGGATTCACAACGAATGGTGATGACGGAATGTAATCAGGAATTAAAATTATATGTGATTCCACGATTATAATGGAATCTGAGTCCTGGGCACAGATGGGCCATAGGGAAAGGAATCCCCATAAACCGATTAAAAGGAATCGGAAAAAGAAAGTACAAGTTTGTTTTAAAAAGATCAAGTTTAGTCTTGATTAACCTGATATCGTTTTATTCGATAAATTCTCCTTTTTCAAAATATGTTTTTAATATTTTTTTCATTTTGTCTAATGCTCTTGCGCGATGGCTAATCCTATTTTTCTCTTCAGATGTCATTTCCGCAAAAGTAATATCATAACTTTTTGGTTGGAAAATTGGATCATATCCAAACCCATCTTTTCCACGAGCTTTATTTAAGATCCTACCTTCAATGACTCCATCCTCAGAGAGTTCCGAATCAGAATCTACAAAAGCTAGCACTGTTCTGAATCTAGCTCTCCTTTTATCAAAAGGAATACCTTTTAAAGCAATCAGCATTTTATTTACATTATCTTCAAAGGTGGCATCTTCACCAGCAAATCTTGCAGAATAAACCCCCGGAGCACCATTTAATGCATCCACTTCCAATCCAGTGTCATCTGCAAGGGATGGAAGTCCTGTTAATTCATGAACTGTCCTTGCTTTGATTAATGCGTTTTCAATGAGCGTTGTTCCCGTTTCTTCAATGGATTTAATCTCCGGAAATTGGTCCAAACCTATGACAGTCACGCCTAATCTAGATAAAATAAATTTCATCTCAGTTTGTTTATGAATATTATGTGTGGCCAGAACCAATGTTTTCCGTCGAGACATGATAAACGAAACCCTTCTAAAAAATGCCGGGAAACCTATAAGAAAACAAGGTTTGAAACAAGAGTTAAGTCTTCCCTCGATTTTCACATTAATTCTTTTTGTTTTAGAAAAACACTCCGGTAATTTTTCCTCGCTTTTTTTAAAGCATTCCCAATCCTTATGTGGCCTGGTAGCTCAGTTGGTAGAGCAGAGGACTGAAAATCCTTGTGTCGCTGGTTCGATTCCGGCCCGGGCCACTCTTAATTTTTTATATCGGTAGAAAACCCAGCAATAATTATATCTCCTACCTTAAATTTGTGATTCATTCTAGTAAAAAAACTCACGTGAATCATACTCAATTAAATAATTATATTGAAGGCACTTTTGAACCTGAGCTTATGTTCGAAATTGCTCGCCGGAATAATATTTCTATAAACTATAAATCGATAGATGAATTAAAAAAAGCCTACAGTTTCAATAATCTTCAGGAATTCTTGGATATTTATTATGCGGGAGCTAGCGTACTCTTACAAGTCCAAGATTTTTATGAGTTAACCTGGGCATATCTCACCAAAGTTCACGAACAAAACCTAATTCATACTGAAATATTTTTTGATCCGCAAACACATACCGATCGTGGCCTTTCATTTGATACCGTCATCCAAGGCATACGCAGTGCATTAGACGATGGTAAAGAAAAACTGGGAATCAGTTCGAAATTAATCATGTGCTTTTTACGGCACTTGGATGAAGCAGCCGCATTTGAAACATTGAACCAAGCATTGCCGTATAAAAACTGGATCGCTGGGGTGGGATTAGATTCATCTGAATTGGGACATCCGCCATCAAAGTTTCAGCGTGTTTTTTCTAAGGCAAGAGATGAAGGATTCATCACAGTGGCCCATGCAGGAGAAGAAGGCCCGGCCGAATATGTATGGGAAGCAATTAATCTTTTGAATGTATCCAGAATTGACCATGGTAATCGTTCTCTTGATGATAAACAATTGATTAAGTATCTTATTGAAACACAAATCCCCTTAACGGTTTGCCCATTATCTAATCTTGAATTAAAAGTTGTAAATGATTTGAAAGATCATCCTTTATTGAAATTAATGGAAGCAGGATTAGTGGTTACGATAAATTCAGATGATCCGGCATATTTTGGTGGATACATGAATGAGAATTACACCCAAATAGCTTCTGCCTTAAATCTTACCAAGAAGCACATTACTCAGCTCGCTAAAAACAGTTTTAAAGCCAGTTTTCTAGATGATAGGGAAAAAGAAAAATTGATTCACCAAGTTGATACTTATTATCAGAAAAATTAAAAATGAGTATTGATCAACAAAAGAAATTCATGCGAGAAGCTATTCGCTTATCCATGGAAAATGTACAATCAGGAAAAGGCGGACCTTTTGGTGCGGTCATTGTTAAGAATGGAAAAATCATTGCAACCGCCGTGAATGAAGTGACAAAATCCAATGATCCAACGGCTCATGCCGAAATAATCGCTATTCGAAATGCATGTGAAAAACTGGATTCATTTCAGTTAGACGATTGTGAAATATATTGCAGTTGCGAACCGTGCCCCATGTGTTTAGGCGCTATTTATTGGGCAAGACCTAATGCGATCTATTTTGGAAATTCAAAAGAAGATGCAGCAGAAATCAATTTTGACGACAACTTCATCTATGATGAGTTGGATATTTCTTTGAATGAACGCAAACTACCAACGATTCAATTATTGAGAAATGAAGCACAGTCCGCCTTTATACAATGGCAAAAATGTGAAGATAAAATAGAGTATTAATGATTGAATTTATTCTTAATAATAAACCTATAAAAACGGATCAACCAACTGGTTCTTTGCTTCTTGATTTTGTGAGGTATGAGAAATCACTTATGGGGACAAAAATAGGATGCAGGGAAGGTGATTGTGGTGCATGCACCGTTCTCATTGGCGAATTGATCGACAGCCAATTGAATTATCGACAAGTAGTTTCCTGCCTGACGCCCCTTGGTAATGTCCATGGAAAGCATATAGTCACTATAGAAGGTCTTAATATGGATTCTTTAAGTCCCGTCCAACAATTCATGGTGGATGAAAGTGGATCTCAATGCGGATTTTGTACAACGGGGTTTGTTGTTTCACTCACCCAGTTTTGTTTGGCAAAATCAACGCCGAGCTATAAAGATGCCATTGCTTCAATCGACGGAAATATTTGTCGGTGCACAGGATACAAACCTATCGAGAGAGTCGCAAAACATATCACTGAATCACTTTCTGATAAAAACCAAAATGAAACCCTGGATTGGTTAATTGCACAACAATTTATCCCATCATATTTCGCCCAAATTCCAGAAATGTTGAATGCATTACCACCAGTAAATATTAACCCCAAAAATAAAACACTTGTCGGTGGCGGCACCGACCTTTACGTCCAAAAACATGCCCAATTAATTGATAAAAATGTGGATTTAATTTCAAATACGCCTAATCTATGTTGTATTGAAATTGAAAACGGTGTTTGTACATTGGGTGCTGGAATAACGGCAACGGACTTATTGGAATCGGACAGTTTTCAATCTGCCTTCCCACGGCTCAAAGACCATTTAAAATTGTTGGCATCATCTCCTATCCGCAATATGGCCACTATTGGTGGCAACTTTGTAAATGCATCACCTATCGGTGATTTCACTGCATTTTTTCTGGCACTGAACGCCAAAATAAAATTGACAAAAAATGGCCAAAACAGATCTATTTACTTGAAAGATTTTTACAAAGGATATAAAGATCTGGATAAATCATCTGATGAAATTGTTTCCACAATTTCGTTTAAACTGCCAACACAAAATAGTCATTATAATTTTGAAAAAGTAAGCAAAAGGATTCACCTTGATATTGCCAGTGTGAATACCGCTTTTCAAATCACCATTTCCAAAAATGTCATAACGCAGGCACATCTTTCAGCCGGCGGTGTAGGCCCCATTCCAATGTACTTGGGCGAAACATGTGACTTCCTTTTGAACAAGGCACTTTTGCCTGAAACAGTTCAATCTGCCCATGAAATAATTCAGACAGAAATCAATCCCATTAGTGATGTTCGGGGATCTGCCAATTATAAACGATTATTACTCCGTCAACTTTTTTGCGCCCATTTTATTACACTTTTCCCAAATCAATTCACTTTGGATTCATTCATATGAAAAACATTGATTCCAAAGGTCATGTAACGGGGAAATCAATTTACTTGGATGATATTCCCATTATCCAAGGCACACAGTTTGGGGTGGTATTTGATTCACCCGTGGCACACGGCACCATTACATCTATTGATTATACAAAAGCACTCGAGACCCCAGGTGTTATAAGAATTATTACCCATGAAGATATTCCTGGACAAAATCAAATTGGCGGCATTATACTCGATGAACAATTATTCGCATCCACTGAAGTCCATTTTGTTGGTCAACCAATTGCACTTATTATCGCCGAATCAAATCAAATTGCATTTGAAGCACGGAAATTGATCGAAATTGAGATTTCCAAAAAGGATGTTATTGTTGACCCGCGAGAAGCACAACAAAAGGATGAATTAATTATTCCACCCCGAACATTTGAATTAGGTGATACGGAAAATTCCTGGGAAAATTGTGCTCATATTTTTGAAGGGCAAGCGGATTCGAATGGGCAAGAGCATTTATATATTGAAACCCAGGGCGCCTATGCGATTCCCATGGAAAATGGACATATTCGGATTTCATCTTCCACACAAGGGCCAACAGTTGTGCAACGTACTACTGCAAATGTATTGGGCATTGGTATGCATAAAATTGAAGTGGATGTTATTCGAATCGGTGGCGGTTTTGGCGGCAAAGAAGATCAAGCAACGCCATGGGCCGTAATGGCGGCGCTGGGTGTATCCATTCTGAATTTACCTGTGAAAGTGGTTTTAAGCCGGTTGGACGATATGCGAATGACGGGCAAAAGGCATCCATACAGTTCAGATTATAAAATTGGATTTTCTAAAGATTTAAAAATTATAGCTTATGAGACGACTTTCTATCAAAATGCTGGCGCGGCGGCTGACTTATCCCCTGCCGTCATGGAAAGAACTCTATTCCACGGGACCAATTCTTACTTTATTCCCAATGTGAAAATGACGGCTTACTCCTGTAAAACGAATCTACCGCCAAACACGGCCTTCCGTGGATTTGGTGGGCCACAGGGTATGTTTGTTATTGAATCTGCGCTATCCCACGCAGCGAAAGAGTTGGGCATCCCTACCCATGAATTACAAAAATTAAATCTACTCAAAAATGGGAATGAATTTCCCTATGGTCAAATTGCAGATGGAGTGGAATTGAATTCCATTTGGCACGAGATGGAATCAAAATTTGATATTGGATCCATTGAAAAGGAAATCGATGAATTCAATTCAAGTCACACGGATGTGAAAAAAGGGTTCTCCTTGATGCCCGTGACGTTTGGAATATCCTTTACAAAAACACCCATGAACCAAGCACGGGCACTGGTTCATATTTATACAGACGGCAGTGTCGGTATTAGTACTGGTGCTGTTGAAATGGGACAGGGTGTCAATACAAAAATGCTACAGATTGCAGCACAAATTTTCTCTATTGATTCAAAATGTATAAAACTGGAATCAACTAATACCACTAGAGTTGCAAATACGTCTCCTTCTGCAGCCAGTTCCACTGCCGATTTAAATGGGAAGGCACTGCAAAAAGCCTGCAATGTATTATTAGAACGATTAACAACCTGCGCTGCTGATCATCTGAATGTTTCATGCACGGATGTTATTCTAAAAGATGGAATGGTTTATACGAATGGAAACAAGACAAAATTAACTTGGGACCAACTAGTGATGATAGCCTTTTTAAAACGCATTTGTTTAACAGAAAATGGACATTATGCCACGCCAACCATCAACTTTGATATGAATAAAGAAAAGGGACATCCTTTTGCTTATCATGTTTATGGCTTGGCTCTGGCTCAGGTAACCCTTGATTGTATTCGAGGTACTTATGAATTTGACGCAGTAAAGATTGTTCATGATTTTGGAAAAACAATGAATCCAGATGTAGACTTTGGTCAAGTTGAAGGTGGACTAATACAAGGTATGGGATGGATGACCATGGAGGAGATCCATTATAATGACGAAGGTCAATTAATGTCCAATACATTATCCACATATAAAATTCCAGATATTTATTCAGTACCAAAAACAGTTACAATTGAACCTTTGGATACAGAAGGAACTGACATGGCAATCCTAAAATCTAAAGCAGTGGGTGAACCACCATTAATGTATGGCATCGGTGCTTATTTTGCTATTGATAATGCAATAAAATCATTTAATCCAAATTTCACATCCACCTTTGATGCACCTTTTACCCATGAAAAAGTATTAATGGGATTACATGGCTCTTTAGATTTTGAATGAAAACGATCTCCTACTGGAAAAAAGTTTTATCTTTTTTAAAGAAAGAACAGAAAGTCTTTTTAGCCATGGTTGTTGATCATACCATTCATTCACCCGGTACAACAGGTGCCAAATTATTGGTAACAGAAAATAAAGAAATGATGGGAACAATTGGTGGCGGTACCATGGAATATGAATTGGTAAATCGAGCACAGGAAATTTTATTAAATGAAAATTTCACCCCAGAAATTCACACACTTAACCATAATAAATTTGGATCGGGTGAACAATCGGGAATGATTTGTGCTGGAAAACAAACCAATCTGTATTATGTATGTGAACCTGAAAAAGACAGGAAAACTGTAGATAAAATGGTTCAAGTCTTATCAGAAAGTCAACCCGCTATTCTTTCCATTTATTTAGAAGGGTTATCTCTTCAAAAGCAAAAACTTCAAAATCATGATTCCCAATACTGCTTTACACAAAGTGAAAATAATTGGCACTATCAAGAACAACTAAAAAACTTTAATCGGATTGCCATTATTGGGGGCGGTCACTGTTCATTGGCATTATCTCGAGTCATGAATAATCTGGGATATGATGTGGTCGCATTTGATACACGGGGAAATATTTCTACTTTAGACCATAACAATTTTGCCGTCTCACGTCAAATTATAGATGATTATAAAAAAGCAGCGCCTCAAATAAATTTACCGGAAAAAACAAATATTGTCATTATGACAACCGATGTGGCATCCGATGTTCGCGGTTTATTGGGTGTATTAGATAATCCGTTCCCTTTTATTGGGGTAATGGGAAGTGAAAATAAAATATCCGAAATCAAAAAACGATTGAAAGCAGAAGGTATTGATGATCAACAACTTTCTCGGATCACAGCGCCGGTTGGACTACCTATGGTAAGCAATACACCGGAAGAAATTGCCATCAGTATTGCAGCACAGTTACTACAATTTAGAGACGAGAATTCTAACTAAAATGATACCAACACCAGACTTTGCAATCACCAGTCAACGTGTGATCACGCCACAAGGAGAAAGAGCGGCGGCTATTTTAATCCATGGTGAAAAGATTTTAGATATTATTTCTATTTCAGAAATTCCTTCTAATTGTCCCGTTGAAGATATGGGGAATCATGTAGTCATGCCGGGGCTTGTTGACACACACGTCCATATAAATGAGCCAGGAAGAACCGATTGGGAAGGATTTGAAACTGCCACAAAAGCGGCGGCGGCCGGGGGCATTACAACCCTTGTGGATATGCCTCTAAATTGCATTCCTGTCACAACAACCGTTGACGCATTACATCAAAAAATAGAAGCAACAAAAGATCAACTTTGGATCGACTGTGGATTTTATGGCGGTATCATTCCCGATAATATTCAAAATATAGAACCGTTGGCCGATGCGGGTGTGTTGGGATTTAAAGCATTTTTGAGTCATTCCGGTATTGACGAATTTCCAAATATATTAGAGCATCACCTTCGAGAAACATTGCCCATTTTATCTAAAAAAGGGATTCCTGTTTTGGTTCATGCAGAACTGGAAAATGGCGGAATCAAGTCTGAAAATAATAAATCCTATAAAAGTTTTCAAAATTCCAGACCAAAATCTTGGGAAAATAATGCAATTAGATTACTCATTCAGTTGAGTAAAGAATTTGATGTGCGAATTCATATTGTGCATCTATCGTCCGCTGATATTTTATCTGAAATTGCTCAAACGCGGAATGATGGCTATCCCATTTCTGTTGAAACATGCCCCCATTACCTTCATTTTGCATCCGAAAATATTTCTGATGGTGATACACGATTTAAATGTGCCCCGCCCATTTGGGAAGCTAAAAACAGAGAAAATCTCTGGCGCGGGTTAGAAAAAGGGATGATTAATTTTATTACGTCTGACCACTCACCCTGCACAGCAGAACTGAAGAATATGGAAGCGGGAGATTTTGAAAAAGCATGGGGCGGCATTTCATCCATTCAGTTTACACTTCCCGTTATATGGACCGAATGTAAAGCCCGCGGATTTTCTATAGACCAGCTCATTCATTGGATGAGTACGGCGCCCGCAAAATTCATTGGAAAGGATCAACATAAAGGTCAGATTTCTCCCGGGTTTGATGCCGATTTAGTAAGTTGGAATCCTGACCAAAAATACATGATTCAAAAAGAAGCCATTCATCACAAAAATAAATTAACGCCCTACGAAGGTGAATCGCTTTATGGTGTTGTAAATGCAACTTTTCTTCGGGGACAAAAGGTATATGAAAATGGAGAATTTTTAGGAAATCCAACAGGAAAAATAATTTTAAATAATAATGGATAATACATTGATTGATCTCGCTCTAGAATCAAATGGTGGTCGTACCTTATTGACCAGCGACGACTTTTTTGCACCCAAAGAAAACTTACTTAAACCAGGTCGCGGCATATTTATTGAAGATAAATATACAAATCACGGCAAATGGATGGATGGATGGGAATCCCGTCGAAAACGAATTGAAGGACATGATTGGTGCATCCTACGATTGGGAAAATCAGGTATTATTTCTGAAGTAGATATTGATACCAATCACTTTGTTGGGAATTTCCCATCTCACGCATCCGTGGATGCATGTAATATGCCAAAATTTTCTGGATTAGATGAAATTATTGAAAATGATGAATGGATTGAAATTTTATCCAACGTTGAACTTCAGGGAGATTCGCAAAATAAATTTGAGATTTCGAGCGACCAATCCTTTACCCACCTTCGACTTCATATTTATCCCGACGGCGGTGTGGCAAGATTTCGAGTATATGGAAATCCAGATCATGCCAACGAAAACAAAAATAAATTAATCGATTTTGCACTGGCTGATAATGGTGGCGAAATGATTTCCTGTAGCGATATGCATTTTAGCCATATGGGGAATTTAATAAAACCCACCACAGGTATTGATATGAGTGACGGATGGGAAACGAAACGACGACGCGGGCCTGGATATGATTGGTCAATTTTGAAACTGGGTTCGCCATGCACCATCGAACGGGTTATAGTTGACACTCTCCATTTTAAGGGAAATTTTCCAGATTCATGCTCATTTGAAGGCTGTTTTGAACCCAAAAATAAGAAAGATTCGTTTCTTAAAAATAAAATTGATTGGACAGAAATATTACCCAATTCAAAACTTGCGGGTAATCAAGAAAATGTTTTTAGCCTAAGTCAGACTTTACTTCACACCCATATTCGGTTTAATATTTACCCTGACGGTGGTGTTAGTCGATTGAGAATTTTAGGACGTGAAACATCATGACGCTTGAATCCTTAAATGCATTAACAATTTTCGATGCAAATGAACAATTTGAATTGTGCTGTGGTGCTGCAAATTGGGTTATAAAGATGAATCAAAATCGTCCCTTCCAAAATAAAGATGATCTCTATAAAAAATCCGAATCAATTTGGTTTTCACTTTCATCTGATGATTGGTTAGAAGCATTTACTCATCATCCAAAAATTGGAAATATTGAATCTTTGCGGAAAAATTTCCATAATACAAAATCAATATCCGAGAATGAACAATCAGGTGTCAATGATGCTTCAGAAAGCACCTTGAAAAATTTAGCTGAATCAAATCAATTGTACGAAGATAAATTTGGTTTTATTTTTATTGTCTGTGCCACAGGAAAATCCGCGGATGAAATGTTAGCGATGATAAAAATACGATTAAATAATAATGTAAATGCAGAAATGCTAAATGCATCAAAAGAACAAAATAAAATCACAAAATTACGATTAGAGAAACTACTTTTATTATGACATCATCATTTACTCTCGATACTATTGGTAATATTAATAATTACCTTAAAACAGCAAATACCCTTTTTAGTGAAAATTACCCTGGTGTATCACCGGAAAGGCAACCTGTCCATACTGTATATGGTGGTGCACATATTTTTAAAGAAGGAACTGCATTAAAAATGGGTATTGGCGCTACAAGTCATATGAATACATATGCGCCAAATTTTGTGGAATTTGCAAAGATTCTTCAGCTAAAAGGGCATGATCTAATCCCAAATTCTCAAGCAGACATTTCTGACCTTGAAGATTATTTCGCAAGTGAATCATCCACAAGGAAAGAAGAACATGGTGCTTATTTTGCTTATACAGTATATCAACGTATTTTAGAAAAATTATCAAGAGAAGCTGTAGAAGATTTTCGAATTGACTTTGAAGATGGATATGGAAATCGACCTGATGAAGAAGAAGATAATCATGCGATTTCAGCTGCTAAAGAAGTGGCCAAAGGTATGGCTTCAAATTCACTCCCCCCCTTTATCGGAATCCGAATAAAACCATTAACGGAAGAACAAAAGAATAGAGCCATTCGAACATTGGATATATTTGTCTCTACCCTTTCAGAAAAAACGAGCGGAATTCTACCCAATAATTTTGTAGTCACCATTCCAAAAGTCACCATCCCAGAACATGTTACAGCCATTGTTCAATTATTTGAAATATTAGAAGAAAAAACAGAATTGGCTTCGGAGTCACTCAAGTTAGAATTAATGATTGAAACACCACAATCCATTTTGGATAATAATGGAAATTCAGCATTACCATCATTGGTAAAAGCGTCCGATGGAAGATGTACCGGCGCCCATTTTGGTGTCTATGATTATACAGCATCCACTAATATTACCGCTGAGTATCAAAGTTTAACTCATCCAAATTGCGATTTTGCACGGCATATGATGCAGGTTGCGTTGGGTGGAACTGGTGTACGACTTTCTGATGGTGCAACCAATATTATGCCCGTGGGACCCCATCGCCCCACCGATGGAAATCCATTAACAGATAGTCAATTAGAAGAAAACAAAATGGTCGTTCATAATGCGTGGCGATTAAATTTTAATAACGTATTCCATTCCCTAAAACATGGTTATTATCAAGGCTGGGATTTACATCCAAGCCACCTGCCCTTGCGCTATGCGGCAGTATATTCTTTTTTTCTTGAAGGATTATCTTCACAATCAGTCAGATTAAAATCATTTATGGGTAAAGCTGCTCAAGCAACATTAATAGGTGATGTTTTTGATGATGCAGCCACAGGACAAGCACTATTGAATTATTTTCTTCAAGGCATTAGTTGTGGCGCTATTTTAGAGAAAGATGTAGAAAAAACGGGACTCACTTTGGATGAGATTCGAACACGATCCTTTAAAAAGATTTTAGAAGGGAGGCAATCATGACATATCAAATTACAACCCACGTTTTGGATTTAGTTCAAGGAACACCGGCAAAACATATTCCTGCTGTTCTGGAAAAATTAGATAATCCTGATTCATGGAAAACCATTGGAAATGGCACAACAAATGATGATGGTCGAATTGATAATATTTTGAATGATAATGAACAGGTTTCTTCAGGGACTTATCGCTTAACGTTTGATGTTTCATCTTACTTTGAACCGGATAGTTTCTACTCTACAATTCCCATTACTTTTAACATTACAGATACAAATCGCAACTATCATGTCCCTTTATTATTGAGCCGATTTGGTTATTCCACTTACAGGGGAAGTTAAAAAATGGAGTGGTATACATATACAATTTCTGAATACCTGAATTTGGCGTTCCGTTGGTTTCACATTATTGCAGGAATCAGCTGGATTGGACAGACCTATCTATTTAACTGGATGGAACGAATACTCCCATTGGAAGTTGATGCAGATGCAGGTGACAATGTATCTGGTCAACTGTGGATGGTCCATGGAGGCGGATTCTATTTAGTTGAAAAACAAACCAAGCCAATAGTAATGCCCCGCACACTCCACTGGTTTAAATGGGAATCTGCATTAACATTATTGAGTGGATTTTTTCTACTTATTATTGTCTATTATATGGGCGGACTTATGCTTGAACCGGATTCAGAAATGAGTGAGTTAACAGCAAGTTTGATTGGGATCAGTGTATTGGTGCTTGGCTTCGGTTTTTATCGTTTATTATGGTCATCGCCACTGGGAAAAAATGAGTATGTCGGTTCAACGATTTCTTTTCTACTCATTATTGGTTTATTCCTTGGAATGGATCAAATATTCAGCTCACGTGCTGCCATGTTTCATATTGGCGCATTATTTGGTACCATCATGGCGGCCAATGTTTGGATGATTATTCTGCCTGCACAACGAAAAATGATTACCGCTGTAGAAAATGATCAACAACCGGATATGTTATTGGGTGCAAAAGCAAAGAATTGCTCAAAACATAATACCTATATGTCTATTCCCGTAATTTTTATAATGATCAGTAGTCACTTCCCGGTAACCACTTACGGCAATACGGACAACTGGCTTATGTTAGGGATATTTATTCTTATTGGCTGGGCAGCAGCAAAATGGATGCGGGGATAAAAACTATCCTAATCGATAGATGGCTTTATTCTACCCATTCACAGATAAAAATATTGGTGTCACCTGTTTTTTTCTGATTGCGATTTGAAGCCAAAACTAAGTATTTCCCATCTGGACTGAACATGGGAAAACCATCAAAGCCATCAAAGTGGGTAATTCTTTCTAGGCCAGTACCATCTACATTTATTGTATAAAGATCAAAATCCCGGCCCTTTTTATCATGAACGTTGGAAGAAAATATTATTTTCTTTCCATTGGGGTGAAAGAACGGACCAAAATTTGCAGCGCCATTATCTGTTATCTGTTTTTTATTCGTTCCATCAGAATTCATAGTCCAAATTTGTAACGCCATTGGGCGAATTGCATTTGCCGCAAGCAAGGTTTCGTAGTCTGAAATTTCCTTTTCTGACTCCGGATAATATGCACGCCAAACTATTTTTGAACCATCAGAGTTGTAAAATGCGCCTCCATCATAACCTAATCTCTCTGTCAACTGCTTTTTCCCAGTACCATCCGGGTTCATAGTCCACAGTTCCAAGTCTCCTGTTGAAAGAGATGTGTAAATGATTTTTTGGCCATCAAAAGAATATACTGCTTCAGCATCATACCCAGGTGCATTAGTCAGTCTCTTCAGGTTATTACCATTTTTTGAAGCGCTAAAAATATCGAACCCGGGGTAAAGCTTCCAAATATAACCCATGCTAAAATCCGGTTTTGGCGGACAGTCCGAATCAGACATATGGGTAGAAGCGTAAATGATGGCGTCATCATCCGGATATTGAAAAAAACTACAAGTAGTAACTCCATTACCCGTTGAAACCATTTCAGCTGATCCTGAAGCAATATCCATGATATAGATTTGATCACAAAGGCTGTCTCCATCATGAGCCTGGAAAATCAGTTTTTTTCCATCCGCACTGAAATACGCCTCTGCATTTTCACCTGAGAAAGTTAACTGTCGAAGATTTTTAAAATGATCTTCACCATCTTGTATGAGATGAGTAGAATATTTTAATTTTTGACTACATCCATAATTGTGAAGTTGTAAAATTAAGAGCAGCGATACATAATGGTATTTCATTTTAAATCAGTCTCTTCTTGGCGAACAGTTTAAATGAATAAATGATTTATGGTTGAACTAAACCGAAATCAGCACCAAAATCCAAACCTGTTAATTCATAAATATCTTCTGAGACAATAATGCTGTCCGCATCCGCAAAATAAGCAGCTGCCGTTCCACCGTAAACACCTATAATGTGCTGGTTGGTTGCCGGATTTGTATCATCTGGATCTTCCCAGGAAACTGAAATAGAAGCATAGGTGCCAAATGCCACTTCAGTGAATGAATAAGCATAAACATTAGCGGTCACATCAGACTCTGAAATAGTTGTTGTTGCATAAGGCGCATCAACAGGATACCACGTGTTTTGAATGGAAAGATAAACGGTTCCTGTGCTTGGCAAATCACCAGAGAAGGTAATTGTTCCAGAAATAGTTGCACTTTCTGGGAGCGGTTCAGTTTTTTCATCTTCACATGCCGTCATAATTAACATTACGGGAGTGAACGATAAAATGAGCAGGTTTTTCATGATTTTCATTATAGGTCCTCTTTCATTACAGGGATTTGGTTAAAGTGCCATGCCAGGTTCGTCCCGGCATGGGATAGTCTTGAATCAACTCATATTCTGCATCGAGAAGATTCGAAATTTTAAAAGAGACTTTGTAAGATTTGATTTGTTTACTTAAAATTATTTCAGGGATGGCTTGGGCAGGCAGCGTCTCTACGGGGAAAATGATCTTGTCTCCATCCACCACATAATCATGGCTCAAAAAATCGTCGTATTGTTGGTCGCTCCAAATGCGGATTGAAAAGCGAATGTCTGCCAAATTGGATTTTAGAGACATAGAGACTTGTCCTTTATGCTTAGATCGATACAGGATGGGATCACCTCCCCGGTCTTTCATATCCAAATATTCATAGTGACCGGAAAATGAAAAAGATTCTATCGGTGTCCAGTTGAACTGGTATTCTAAACCTTTGCCAGTGATGCCTTCCCGGTTCACGGCCTTGATGGGCAAACTGTAGACAAAATCGATCATGTTTTCATATTTATTCACAAATGTGGCAATGCTCCAAAACCAGGATTCTGAATGGGGGTGTTCATAGGAGATTTCCATAGCACGAACCCGTTCCGGTAGAACATTCGGATTTCCCTGCTGGGTGAGTCCATAACTACTTGTATGCTTCAGGTATAATTCCGACAAAGACGGCGCACGAAACCCTTCACTGTAAGCCAATGTGAAGGCACGCTTCCCTTTCATGGTGTACATGAGATTTATTTTCGGTGACCAGTTTGCGTATTCACGCTTTTTAAAATTGTTGCTGGGGTCTACCTTCCGGATGTCATATCGGAATCCAGAACCCATACTCCAGCCGTTGCCAATAAAATATTTTGACTGAATAAATGAACCGAATGAGAACTGGCTTGGCGACTCATAGATCGGATTAAAAACCGTGACTTTTGAACGGCTAAAATCCAAATCAGATCCTGCCATAATGATCCACCGTTCCCATCTAGTTATAAGCATTTCAGACCGGAACCCCACGGTTATGTCATCATACAATCGTTCACCCACTGCCTTTTCATCAGGAACTCCATCTTTATCATAATAGCGAGTGTCAAACTTATTCAGGAAAAGTGAATGAGACATGGAAACGCCTGCACCGATAGGATAAAATCCGTGTCCCTGGAGATAATGAGATGTCCTTTCCGAACGACGATTGGATGGTGTACTCGCAAATCCTGGATGGCCAATATCCGAATAAGATAGAATATGGCTCAAGCGATAGGTCCGCCCTTTTTGATCAGCATATTTTAAATAAGAGCGGATTCGGTTAGTTTGATCATCGGCATTGAAACGATGCCCCTCGGATGTTCTCGCCATACCATTCACACCCAATATCCAATTCCCTTTTTGAACATGATGAGTTAAAGATGTTTGAGCCGTGGTAAATGTGCCGCCGCCCAGTTTTATCTTTGTGGACTGATCTTTACCATTATAATCTGTAATCAGGTTAATGACACCGCCCATGGAATTATGTCCATATTGAGCCGAGGCCGGGCTGTTATCCACTTCGATTCGCTGAATGCTTTCAAGTGGTAATGAATTCCAATCCGGAGCCCCACTATTCGGAATTTGAATAGGAAAGCCATCCAGGAGGAGGAGCACCCGATTATTGTAACCACCGGGTTTATAATCTGATGAGCCACGGATTGATAAATTTGCGTTACGACCATTGGGATGGGCAAATTGGACGTCCACACTTGGCAACATCCGTAAAACATCTGAGACCGATTCTTTTTCCATAGATTTAATCTTTTCACCGGACAATACATCTACCGATTCATATCCAAGGCGAGTGGTAAATAATCCTTCAACAGAAATTTCACCGAATTCAAGGATGGTAGACTCAAGTTCAACATTTAATTCAACCGGTTGACCTGCAACAGCGATCTCTGATGAATAGGATTTAAAACCGATATTCGTAATCTGGATTGTGTATGAACCGTTGGGCAGATCTATTTCAAAATAGCCATATGGGTTAGTGACTGTCCCCTGTTTTATTTCCACAATATAAATATTGGCGTTGGGAATTGATTTTCCATTGGCATTGTTTTTCACAGTTCCTGTCAATGCACCACCAAAAGCAAAAGATAAAATAAAAGGTAAAGTAATTAGAGATCGTCGGAACATTATTTTTGAGTTGGATCTGTAATTAATTGATTCAACAGTTCTTCTACATCTTTTTCTGACACGGGTTCTTTTCGGTCGCCCATAAGTACGAGTCCCATAAAAAGTCCGCCCATGGCTTTAAACAAAAGTTGTGGATTAATTTGGGGAAATTCACCTGCTTTTATTCCATCATCCAACAGACCTTGGATTGTACCATACATTCTATTTTGATATCGTTTCCATGGCTGCTCTTCAAACGTGATTACTTTAGGTGCATTGAATAAAAATTCGAAAAGGCCAGGACGATTTCTTGCATTTTCCGCAATTTTTAACAATACATTACTAAAAGTTTTCCGTGGACTTTCATCACCTGCTATTACAGGTTCCAAACTCGCCCATAAATCTTTCCAACCGTTTTCGAGGATGGCGGCAAACACTTCTTCTTTAGAATGAAAATAATAATATAGCGTGGCCTTACCGAATCCAGTTTCAGATGCGATTTTGTCCATGGTTGCCCCTTCCAGTCCCTTAGATTTAAAGACTTCCAAGGCTCCAGTCAGAATACGATCCTGGCGCATTTGTCTTTCTTCTAGTTGTCTTTGGGAAACAGGCATAATTAAAATTATAGTTTAATATTCGAATTCTAAGTCGAAAATTAAAACAACATCTGGATTAACTCAATAATTCTTATAGTTATTTTTTTTAAGACAAGGGCTTGAGGTGATTAAAGAAAATCCTGGGAGCCCAGAGAAAAGTCAATCCTTCTTAAGGAGAAGGTCATATAGGCAAACCGCAACAATTAAATAAAATGATAGATAAGTCAATATTCCAAAAACTAATGTAGCTATACTGAATAAAGCAGAATAATAACGGATTCCCCAAATAGACCCAAATGTGCCAAGTACAGAAACAAATGGCTCAATCATAAGAAACGTTTTCCATCCATTTGTAACAATGGAATTCATATAGAAAAATGCGCCCAGAAAAAAGAAGATGAAGGAGAAAGATATCAAATGTGTATGCGTTGTGAGTAACATGCCTTCTATCTCTTTAGGGTATTTATCAGGAATATCCAATTCATCTCCCAAAGTCGAACCGGCATAATGTTCGGTAGTCCCATCTGCTGTCATAGCGGTGGTTCGGTTTACATAAACCAATCCAATAGACACACCAATGGTTAATACTAACAAAAATGCAGCAAAGAAATACCGAACCTTTTCTGGTAATTCAAATAATCGAGGGAGGGAATTATTCATGTTTCTGTATTAATAGATATTCAACAATAATTGTACTACGATAAATCCCTCGAGTCACAGCATTTACAGAGATGGTAGCGCCGCTGATCCCATCAATATCGGACCCAACTTTATAGTCTGATTCCCATGATTTACCAAAAAACTGATTCAACCAATATTGGTTCGAGACTTCTCCACCAATGGGTTCGCGATATTTTATAATATGTGATTCTTCTACCATACCCTGACTATCAAAGAAAACGGCATATGTGATGGGTTGGGATTTACCTTTGACATTATCCAAGTAAGCCAGTCCAATCATTTTTTCGTCCTTTGAAATTTCCCATATGTAGATCTTATCCATCATAAATCGAAGTTGTGCATTTTTTTCCGCTGTGAATTTAATTTCTTCAGGGATTGGAATTTTTTTAAATAAAACAGAAACGGAATCTCCATAATGATTATAAATCAGAGATTCTGTTTTTTCTCTCAAGCCAGCAGTTAGAGTTGAAACCCAAACCACCAGCCCAATGATAACAAGGATGCGCCTACATGAACTCTTATGTAGAATAAGATTATCTTGGGGAATAAAAACGCTCAGAATAGATGCCTCATAGATTATTAGAAATTATAACCGACACCCACATTAATTAATGTCTTTTTATCATTTGCTGACTCAGTCTTGTGAGTGCCATAATCAAATTTAAATGCGATATTCGAGATTGGCCAATAGGTTAACCCAAATCGTTGAATCGAGTAATGTTTATCTGGATTTACTGTACCATCAGTGGTACCACGATTGTAATCAGATACCCGCAACCAAGGCATCAGCTTACCTTCCAGACCTACCAATCCTGCAATATTATATCCCCAATCTAGATAATATCCACCGCTAGACGTATAGCCGCCAGGATTGTTTTCATACGAAATATTTCCATATTCGAAAACTGCATAAATATTGTTTGCATCATATTTTAGGTTGGCTTCTGCTAAACCAAATGAAACCGTTGAATCAGGATTATTGTTAATCGGTGCATTATTCATGGTATAAGATCCGCCCATACGTAGCCCTGCAATTCCCGTGTAATTCAAAGAAATATTTTTTACCCAATCATAAGCAGTTGTTTTATAGCCTTTCCCGCGACCACTACGAATACCTGCACCGATTCCTTCACCTTCCATATCTTCCATTAAAGCAACACGCCAGTTTAACCCTGACATGGAACCATAAACTGCGAATCCATTACCAAACCAAGTGGTTGGAATGACATATTTATTATATTCAGGACGCTCAACGCTCACGAACAGAGGGGGCTCATGGTATTCATTGATCAAACCAACTGATGGTAAGATGACACCCGCTTGAAGCCCAAACTTTTCAGTGTGATAATTGACAAACGCTTGTTCCAATTCAAGTTCGCCCTCACCATCGGCGACAAAATTATGTTCTAATTCAACTTCAGATTTAAGTGACCATTTTTCTGTCCAGTTATATCCGTAATAGATAATGAAGCGATGGAAATCCAAAGTAGTCGTTGCTTCATCATCACCGGTTTGAGCACGGTTATAATGGAGTTCACCATAACCACCAATACTGTACCCCGGTTCAAAAAAGTCATCTTGGCCCATAATCAAACAAAAAGAAGCTATGGCTAAAATCAAAATATGTTTCACATTATTTCCAATATTGTTATTGAGTCTGATTCTCATTAAATATTAGACAACTAAAACAAACATCACAAGTTAATTTTATCTCAATATAAGTTATTTAGCTCTACTATTCATTTCAGACATTCAATATTATCAATAGAGATATTTTGATGTTATTCTTGAATCCCAGTACATTCTCACTTATTTCCAGATGAAAAGATCACTTATAACCATCCTTTCCCTTCTTTCATTGCGGGCAGATATTGTCTACGAATCTGGTAACTTAATTGAATTTTTCGGTGGAACTGCACCTGAAAGTGCCTATGATAATTGGGTTAGTCATGTAACGGAAGGGATCGCAAGTGATGGGTATAACGATTATGGCCCTGAATGGTTAGATGTGCAAACTAATGGTTTTGGACATCATAAAATATTATCTGAATTTTCCCAAACCCTTGTTTATTGGGAAACCATACTCTCCCAATTTGTAAATGGAGACACAACTCTGGTGGACTCCCTTCTACAGGATTCATTGGATTCATTTTTTTATGAATTAGTCATATTTGAAGATACAACACTCAATAAAACATTCCATCTTTTAAGAGAACAGATTGATACTTCCTTTGTAGATGAAAATCAGATTGCCATACCCGAAGATGATGTAATCGGAAGTTTTCGAAATAGCTGGGGATTGTACATAATAAATCCAAATGCTTCTCGTGAACAAGTATTAATTCAAGTTCCCCATCCCTGTGATGATTTTATTGCACCTTATATTGCCATGGATCTTTTTCTTGAAATTGATGCATTTGGATTTATGATAAATGGAACTGGCCGTGAAGTTGAATGGTCCCAAGAGGGAACCTATACGAACAGTAAATCACATTCTGATCCTTCACGGTATGAATATACCATTTTTCAAAAATTTCAAGAAGCCGTAACGGAGCCCCTAATCAATACTCAACCTCATTGGCCATTGGTATTTGCAATCCATAGTTTTGATAATGCATCTCATTCAACAAGATATTCAGTGATCCTCGCGGCTGGTGCGTCGAATACTTTCACCAATAAACCTATTCGAGATATTACTGATGATCATTTTGATATTATTAATTTCACAGAAGAATTCCCTATCACGGAAAATCAATTTGATAACCCGGATCCAGTTCATGTTTCAGAATATTATGAAGCCTATTATGATGATATTTTTAATTATGACAATGGATCTACTGAATTCACTATTCGAAAATCTACAAGTCTCAATGGAATACAAAATGGTCATCAAATGACCCATCTCCAGGACTTGATTAATGGATATTCTGTTTACGAATCTTGGGTCCAAGCAGAAATGGATGAAAAACCCATGTTATTTGACAGCTTGGATATGCCTGATGAAATGGTTTACTCTCAGGGTTTTTATCCAACCAACGTTCACAATTTTTCAATGATACGTGATTATTACCAACCTTTTATCCAAGCAGTAGACAACTATTTAATTCACTGGGAAACTACTTCTGATATTACTCCACCTGATTCAATTTCGTATTTGATGGCTTATAACATGGCTAATCCCGATCAGGTATACTTAACATGGTCACCAGAATTTGATACTAATTTCGAATCAACTGAGATTCAATTTGATCTCGACTCTATTTCCATTAATTCGCCGATTATAGACTTCAATGATTATTCATCTTTACAATACATGCGATTAAATAATCAAACCATTATTGGGGTAAATAACTCTGAACCATGGTTTTTTAGAATTCGGGCAAAAGATTACTTTGACAATGCAGGACCCTGGTCTGTCACAGTATCAAATATACTGCCCGGGCATAGCCCGCCTGACACATTACTCAAGTTTGATCAAAATACAATTATTGAGAGCATTATTGACGAAGATATTGACGGTAACGACTATAGCGTAGATACGGTAAATGGGTTGCCCGGGACAAGCCCGTCTCTTTCACTTTTCGGCAATACATGGAAGTCAGTTCAAATTGATTCTTTTTTACCGGACTCGACTACAATTTTGCAATTATTCTCCCGAGTGGACAGCCTGTCGGAAATTCAGGCAATTGGCTTTTCTGATGGAGAAAAAACCCTGAGATATTCTATCGCCGGAACAGAAATGCTGGATATTGAGGAATGGATTCCTGTCTACCAAGGATCCGGGCAAACGAGGGTTTGGAATTCATACAATATACCCATAGGTGATGATTGGGTCGCCTGGTATGATTCCCTATCTGCAATTAATGAGATACAGTTCATCAATGATAACGATGATACATCACGGGCATCTGGAAGTATCCATTTTAGTATGATCCTCGATATTTCACCTGATTTACCAATATCACCGACTGTTTATATTGACTATTCTCTTGGCGATATAAGACTAGAAAATAATCAAGAAATGGTTTCCGCATCTTTTACATCTACAGTAACTGATTCTGATTCTTACAATTTCACATTTCACTGGGAATTTGGTGATGGTAACTCATCTAACGAGATTCACCCTTCCCACGAATATGTGCTACAAGATGATCATGATTACACCGTCATCCTTTCCGTCGAGGATGAAACAGGACAACGAGGATGGGGAACAGCCATGATCCAAGTTGATCCAGGAGAGTCATCATTTCCACTTACGTTGAATTTTGTAGGAGATATTATGATGGGACGGCAATTTGAGGAAGAAGGCGGGATTATTTCAACTCTTGGTGTTAATGCTCTGTACGAACCTACATACGAAATTCTTGGGCTGGCAGCGGATGTAACAGTTGCTAATCTAGAAATTCTGCTTTCAGACCAAGGGTATCCCCACCCTACGAAGGGCATAGTATTTCGCTGTGCTCCTGCGAATGTGGGTGGACTTATCTATGCCGGGATTGATGTGGTTTCTCTGGCAAATAATCACATTATGGATCATATGGAGCCCGCCATGATCCAGACACAAAACCTTTTGAGTGAGGTAGGCATTCATCATTCCGGGGCAGGGATGAATAGTTATGAAGCTTATTTACCTGCAATGATTTCGAGAAAAGGACAAACGATAGCATTTCTTTCAGTTAGTGACAGAACCGGTCAATACAATAATTATCAACCTTATCTGCATGCCGGTGAGAATAAACCCGGATTCGCTTATATGACACCTTATTATCTAAAACAGCAGATTCAATCTGTCCGGGATATTTCAGACCTCATCGTTGTTGAAATGCATAGTGGCAGTGAATATTCCCATTCCCCCGGTGGCCATTATGATTCCTATGAGCCACCTGATGGATACGAATCAATGCGACTAAATCCGGCAAGTGAAATTGGCTTTTTGGAAGATCCGCTCATGGGTATGGAAGCTGAAGATTATTCGCCACGATTGGATCGACCCCAAATGTGGGATCGTGCAATCCGCCAATTTGCCATCGACGAAGGCGCCGATGCTGTAATTGTTCATCATCCTCATATTATTCAGGGCCTAGAGGTTTATAACGGGAAAATGATCGCCCATTCACTAGGAAATTTCATTTTTGATCTGAATTACCCGGAAACATACCCATCCATGATTCTCAATACAGAAGCTGATGAGTCTGGATTCACAGGATATTCCATCACACCGATATATATTGATGATTATTTAACTGTTCCTGCCTTGGGTGAATTAGCAAACTACATTCTAGATCACATCGCCATGCGATCCCGGGAATTGGACACATATGTTCATGTGAATCCAGAGTCAAATCGAGGGATAGTTGTCATGGATACGTTGGCATTTTCCAGCCAAGAATTGGCTTATAACATTTGGGATCCAATATGGAAAGAAACATTACTTGAAGGTGAACCTTACTTTGTTTCAAATCCATTATCCATTCCGAATGCAGGAAGCCTGTCAAAAATCGCAGGTGGTTTTCAACCTATTACCCATTACCGTTTAGGCCGGGAAAAAATCTGGATGAAAAATTTCGAAGACGAGGGCAGCTCGCTCTGGAATTTTAATAGTAATAGTGAATTCCTTCAGGATTCTATTTTTCGTCGAGGTGAAACTGCTGCATCTCAAATACGATATGATTATGCACAGGATAACATTATAACCAATCTTGAGGACAGGATGCCCTTCAAGAATGAATTTGATCATACAATTCACGGATATATCAAAACAAATAATGGAAAAAATGTCACTTTGCAAATCCAACTTTCAGAAGGCAGATCGGGAGAAAGTATTCTAACTGCATCCATGAGTGATTCTGTTCAAGGGACAAATTTTTGGATGCCTTATTGGGGAGACGTCCCAAGCCATGAGGATGCGAATTTTTTTGATATTCGAATGAACACAGGTATACCGGATACGGGGCAATCACAAACATGGTTTGACGATGTGGGGCTGGTGGAATGGGACAGCCTACAGTCCTTCGAAGGATTTCCTATTTCAGTTATGCATCCAAATGATTTTAACTATATCCAGTTTTATGCAACTCAAACACCCGTGACTATGGCTAGTATTCAAATGACAAATACAATTATCGGTGACCTTCCTTCCTTAGATGCAATTCCAAAAGCCGCCAACCCTGTCATTACAGCACCTGGGAAAGTTCATTTTTATGATGAATCGAAAGGAGCCGTAGGAAATTGGCATTGGGTTTTCATGGATCAAATAAATGTTTATCAACAGCACCCCACCTTCCATTTCTTTGATCCCGGGATTTATGAAATATCCCTTACTGTCACTGGACTTAATGGCGAAACAGATACAGACTATATTACCATAGTGGCTTTATCCGGCGATGCTGAAGAATACAATCTTGGCGATGTGAACGGCGACGGCAGTTTGACCGCAATGGATGTCCTATTGTGTGTTAATTATATAATTGGATTGGTTGACTTTGAGCCGGAAGAATTTCTTGCTGCAGATGTGGATGGAAACGGAGTGATTAATATCTACGACGCATTGCTAATCGCAAATTTGTTTAACTAATTCTCTTCTCCAGGCTCCCAATCAAAATAATTAGGATCTGGGCCAGCCCCAATTAAAATATTAAAAATGTCTTCTTCC
>JABHKE010000124.1 GCA_018692355.1 Fidelibacterota bacterium | reverse complement strand
TATCAGCGTCCTTTATGGAAAAATTACCTTCCACCTGATCTCTTGTATCATTTACAATAACAACCGGATGTCCATTGCCTTTTGCATCACCGATCATCACACACACATCGGTTTGCACACGCTTGATATAATGATAAGCTATTTTTTTATCATAGTAATAATCGACAATACCATTTGAAATAACCGGCCATCCATCCCTTAGTCTCCACCATAGTATACCACTTCCTTCATCGAATTTTTTCATTCTCCAAAATTCAACAAAATATTTCATCGCCTCTGCCTGCACAATTTGTGATGCAATGATAAATTTATCGAGATCTCTAGGAACTTCATTAAAGATACTCTTAATTCCTGTTAATAGATAGTCATTGCGATGATCATTCCCCGGAGAGGATGGATGAGCTCTAACAGCTTTAGTTTTCCATTGATCGTTCCATTCAAAATTATTGCTGTTTTGCCAAGGATAAACAAATTCCTCATCAAACATTTTTTCAAGACTTTCTCGACTAGGACAACCATGATAACCAATTTCACCTAAAAATCTAGCTGACGTTTCAGTATAGAATGGTGCTTTATAGTAGCCTCGTTTGCCCCATAAGTGCTGCTCTGGTGTAACATAGCGATGTACAGAGTTATGAACTTTAAAAGCTTCTGGACTTATATAAGGAGAACTGGGCATATAAGGTGTTTTGGGATCGTATCTACGAACCATTTCAGGTAAAACTTTTCTGCTTATTATATCAGTATTTGGATCTATTTGAATTTGGTCACCTCCTCCGAAATCAAGAGCTATGTCATTTTCATTATTACCCACCCAAATTACAAGAGATGGATGGTTCCGTAAACGTAAAATTACCTTTTTAGCTTCTTCCCTGACCTTATTCGCAAATTCTTCTGTCTGAGGATAAAGATTACACGCAAACGCAAAATCCTGCCATACCATGATACCATTTTGATCACAAAGATCATAAAATTCATCATGTTCATAAACATTTCCACCCCAAAGTCTTATCATATTACAGTTTAAATCAACAAGCATATCAAAAGATGGTTTGATATGCTCTTTATCGCGACTATGGATTGCATCTAAGGTGATCCAATTTGTTCCTTTTATAAATATGTCTTCTCCGTTTACTTTAAAATAAAATTCTCCAGGATCATCCATTGTACTGATATCTGAACTAATCAGTTCAACTTTACGAATACCAATATTTTGTACATTCCTTGCTAATATTTCGCCATCATTGTCAACTATTTCCATAATTGCTTCATACATCGAGGGCTCTCCAAACCCTCGCGGCCACCAAAAGTCAACATCTTTTAGACCATATATACGATGGCGAGAAACCGTGGTATAAACTTTCTCAGAATGTTCATAAACAGTTTTGCCATTTCTACGCAGAAGAACATTCATAGTTAGATCATCAATGTTTAATCGATCCGTTTGAAATTGCCAGTTTACATAAAGATCTGCTTTGCGTTCTTTTGGCCAGACCCATTTTGTTGCCCAATAAACAGATTCCCAATATGTAGGCGGAATAATTTCCATTTTAACATCTTTCCATAATCCAGCACTAATAAGTCTGGGAAGTATATCCCAACCGAACATGTGCCCTGGCTTTCGAATGTTCACTGCCTCAGCCAATGCGTTGTATCGTTCACCTAACTCATGTAACCTGTGCTTACGTGCCTCTAAGATAGTTGAGCTGATACATATATAGAGTTCGTTCTGTTTTTCAAGATAATCTGTAATGTCAAAACGATGTTCAACGAGCATATTTTCTACATTGCCAATTTTTTGGCCATTGAGCCAGATATCAGCAAATGTATCGATACCCTCAAAACATAATTCAACTCTGCTTCCTTTAGGAATAACAGGTTTTTCAAAATTACGATGATACCACCACTGATAAGTTTCATACTTGCGAAGGTCATTTATATTATTCCCTACCAATGGATCTTCTATCAGCCCTTCTGCCATAAGGTCTATTTCAACATTACCAGGAACTGTCGCACTGATTGATTTCAAGTCACTCTCTTTCAATTCCTTTGGTGTTTTTGGTGCATGTTTATCTTGTAAACCATAATGAAGTGTCCAAATTCCTTTTTTTGATGAATTCAAAGTGACCACATCTTTATTTGTTGGCTTATTATAAAGAATTGTTTTTGAAGCAGGTTCAGCTGGTGCAACAGAAATTTGACTATCATCTGTACAAGAACTAAAAAAAATCAATAACAATGTTGTAATAAAATTATATGGTCTAAGCATCTTAATATTCTTTCTATTAATTATTTAAATTTGATCACATGCACATTTTTGCATATTTTCCCAAAACGGCTAATGTGGAACTATCCGATGAAAAAACTGAATAAAACCCTTGAGGCTCATGAGGTGGGTCTCCTATATATTCTACTCCAGGTTTCCATAAATAGTCTAGTTTAGATGGACTTCCCATGCCTCCCCAGGCCCAGAAATTTGAGCCCGACATGGGTCCACTCTTCAGTGCATTATCATAGACTAACATCAGAATCTCAGAAAAGTATTTATCTCTCCAGTTTGTAGAACTTTCAGGATTGTAAGCCTTCAAATCTCTAAGAAAACCAAATTCTTCCAAAGTAAGTGGTTTATTAAGTGTGTTTGCAAGTGCATAATGTTGCTCGAGATAATCCATTGCCTTGTTAATGGCAACTGGAAAAGTTCCTTCTTCGTCTTTTGGATCAAACCAACCCCAGTTATATGCCCATAAGTGAAAGGTTAAATAATCGATCTCGACCAGTTCATGGGCTGAGAGGAATATCTCATCACTTAACCCTGAGCCAACAAGACCTTCGCTCCCTGTGGAGACGAGATGATTTGGGTCCAACTCTTTTATCAGGTTCGCAGTGTCTCTAATCCATCCCAAATAGGATACTTTGTTTGATTGTGTGTCTTCCAAGCGACCTGGACGAGGTTCATTTGCTAATTGCCATGACATAATAGTGGGATCATCTCGGTAAGGTACACCAGTAATACTATTTGTGCGTTTCACCAGCATACTGGTATAGTCTCGAAATGCCTGCATGGCTGAAGGAATACTATAGAAACGAGAACTATATTCCATAAAAGCAGGTCTGTCTTTTTCATCCAGAATTGGTTTTGGAAAGCTCTCCCCCTTGCTCCAAGCAACATACTGCGCCATACCGCCAGACCACTCCCAGAAATTGTTTAGATAGATTACAGCATACATTCCACGTTTACGCAGTTCTGCTAGAACGTAGTCAAGAGCCTTAAGTAGGTCATCATCATAAACTCCTACTTCAGGTTGAAAAGATTTGTTTATACGAAAACTACCTGAACCCTCTGATGCACCTAAGATTCGTATGTTTTTGATGCCCAACTCGTTAAGCTGATCAAGTTCCTTGATCAATCTGCCTTGATGACCTTCTGCAGCTAGGTTTGCGGCATACCACATATTGGTGCCCATGAAGATGTAAGGCTGGTCGTTGAGTTTTAGTTGCTTTCCTTCAACTTTTATGAACTCTCCTGATGCTATCGGGGATTTATTAAGATTCGATTTCTGACTCATAAGAGTGTTGTAAAAGCTATAAAAAGCAAAAATATCTTAGTTATTATTTGATTCATTTTCATAATGTTTTAGTTATTATTTATTTCTGTAAGTTTGTTTTGAAACTCTATTTTCATCGTCTCAAGCTGTTGCTTATAAGCCGGATTTTCATATAAGTTAAACTCTTCACCCGGATCATTTTTTAGATCATACAATTCATTCATTTCATCGGTATTCAAACCAACATAATTGACATATTTCCAATCCTTTGTTCTCACAGCTTGCCATGAAGGTGTATTTCGTGCTACTTTTTCATGAAAATATTCAGCGTAAAAAGATGTTCTCCATTCTGCCTCTTCAGACTTAAACAGCGGCAAAAATGATTTTCCATGTACAGGAATCATTGGCTCAACGCCTACAAGATCATATACAGTTGGTGCCCAATCAATATTTGATACCATTTTATCAATTTTACTACCTGCTTCAATCATTTTTGGATATCGGATAAAAAATGGTACGCGCAACACATTGTCGTATGCCCAACGCTTTGTATGAAATCTATTATGTTCTCCCATAAGCATTCCATTATCGCTAGTATAAACAATTATTGTATTTTCTAATTGTCCATTTTTCTCAAGTACTTTAAATATTTTCCCGACACCCTCGTCAACGCTTAACAAACAACGCATTTGGTCGGCAACTATGCTTGTTCTATCACTACCTCTTCCTCGTCTTGGTTCTCCTGGCTCAGGAACAATGTTTTGATATTCATAAGGCGGTCTCCATGGCACATTCCTTTGCAATACAGGCTTGCTTTCAATATTGCCCCTGCTAACATGCGGAGCCTTATATACATAATCAGAATAATATACGCTATTTTTCTTTGCTGGTATTATGGGAGCGTGAACCGCTTTGTGTGAGAGAATCATTGCAAAGGGTTTATTTTTGCTATTCTCTTTTAAAAAATTTACAGCTTGTTCATTCAAATAATCGGTCATATTACCATCAATTTGTTTAATAGTGCCTTCATCATTTACAACGCCATTAACAAAAATTCCCTGTCCTTTGAAACTTAACCAACGGTCAAACCCTGGACGACGAGAATCATCAAGTCCCATGTGCCATTTCCCGATATATGCTGTTTTATAACCATTCTCGCGTAATTGTCGTGGCCATGTCATTAGCGTATGGCTGATAACATCTAATCCTATACGGTCGTTGTTTATAACCGCATGTTTTTGCGCATACTGTCCGGTAAGAAAACTCGCTCTACTTGGTGAACATAGAGGTGTAGCTACAAAGAATTTTTTAAATGTCGCCCCCTCTTTTGCAATTCTGTCAATATTGGGAGTTTTTGAAACTGGATTTCCTTCAATACTAGTTAATCCAATTTGTTGATCATCTGTTATAATAAAAATAATATTAGGTAAATCAGAAGAATTTTGGCTCACACAAGTAAACGAAAAAAAAGAGGTCACAATCATTAAAAATGATAACAATTTCAGTCTAATTATATTTTCAAATTTCATATTCATTCGTTATCAATTAGACTATTAATTGTTACGACTTAGCCTTTTATATTCTTGATTCCCTACTATACACATCATTTCATAATATATGAGTTGAATCGTTTGGGTATTTCAAATCCCAGGGTGCACGAATTGTATCCATGGTCTCCATGATCTGGAGTGATTCTTTCAGTGGCATACGAGGGCTCTCCAGTAAGCCTTCCCGCAAACAGCGGTGGACTTCTTTCACTTGGTAATGTAATCCATTCCCCAGGATGGGTTCTTCAAAATCAATTATGTTTTGTCCATCCACGTGTAAGGTGGCTTTATTGGGCACAGCAAACAGGTCCGGTATTTTAATATAACCTTCCGTGCCATAAATATAGGCGTCATTCACGGTAGCGGTTCGCAAAGCAAAGGTCAGGACAGCCAATGCGCCATGTTCATATTCTAGTAGAGATGCACCCTGCTCATCAGATCCCTGATCTCCAATAAATCCAAATCCGGTTGCTTTATTGGGTGGACCGCCAAATATCATGGATGAGAACCCTATCACATAAATCCCAAGATCCAATAGACTACCGCCACCCAGTTCCGAGTTTAAGGCGCGATCTTCCATGGAGAAATCCCCACGGATGCAGCGGTCGGCTTGTACAATGCGTACATCTCCGATTAAACCATCAGCGATCCAACCCAGGACTTGATGAATCACCGGGAAGTGGCGGGTCGTCAATGCCTCCATTAAAAAAACATTATTCTTCCGGGCGGTTTGTATCATTTTTTCTGCTTCCCCCGCATGGATACAAAAGGCTTTTTCACACAGGACCGCTTTTTTTGCATTCATGCATAGGATGCTGTTTTCCGCATGAAAAACATGGGGGGTGGCAATATAAATCACATCAACATCCGGGTCGTTGGCCAGATCCCGATATGATGAATGGCGATTGGGGATATTATGTTTATTCCCAAACGCATCTGCTGTGGCCTGATTTCGGGATCCCACTGCTACCACCTCAGCATCGGGGACATGCTTGATGTCTTCTGTAAAACTACCGGCAATTTTTCCTGTGCTTAAAATGCCCCAACGTATTCTTTTCATGATTCAAATTTACCCTTATGAAAATCTTCAAACGCTTTTAAAACTTCGTCCCGAGTATTCATTACAAAAGGGGCCACTTCAATCAGTTAGTTTATACATATCTGGTAGTTCACTTTCAAAAACAGTTATGGGGTGTGAGTAAAACTCAACAAAGTCGGCTTCTGTTTTTTGCCCAGGATAAGGCGCATGAAAGTGCTTAGTATTTGCATTGCGCCAGACTGATAAATAGGCAATTTGTCGAGTTACTTTGTTAGCATTAATTCCAGCCAAGATCACGTCCGTCCACCAACCATCTATGTGAAGTGTATCTAGACCTGTTTCTGTTAAAGCAGGAATTTTGCCACGCTCTTTAGCTAAATGGACAATTACCTCAAGACTTTTTATAAATGACACTGATTGCTCTTTTAGAGGTTTTTTATTCCAATGAGACCCTACATCAAAATAATTGTCAAGACCGATTATATCTACATAGCCATCTCCTGGGTAACCGTATAAATATTCTTTAGCATTAGCTGCATCTTTTATTCGGCTGCGATCTGGAGAAAAAGCATAGAGAAGATTATGGACATTTTTCTCATTTTTTAAATAATTGACGGTAAACTGCCATAGTGCAATAAAATCCTGTTCAGTGGCAGGACCTTTCCCCCACCAAAACCAATCACCGTTATGTTCATGATACGGTCTGAAAATTAATGGAATAGGAGAACCGTCATCAGCTTTCAGGTCGTGCATGAATTCAGCTACCATACTAAGCCTCGCAGTATAATCTGCATGAGAGCTACCACCTGGTAAAATATGAGAAACAGCACGTGTAGTATCCCAGGCATGATTGCCAGAAACAGGATTATCCTGGTGAAAACTTATTGTATTGACTCCACCTCTCTCATAAGCATCCTTTATCAATGCCTTAATTTGATGAAAAGGTACACCATCAAGATTGGTTGCCTGTCCAATATCACCTATATCCCACCCGTAAATGGCGGGAAAATCGCCACATACCTTTTTCACATCTGACTTATTCTCATTACCATCATTAATCCAACCAACACCATAGGCCGTCGTTTCCTGGTGCCCAAACAACACCTTGTTAACCCTAATTGATCTTAAATTGACGAAAAGAGCGACAGTTTCATCAGTCGCCAGACTGTCAACTAAAATCTCTGGATTAGGTACTTTACAAGAAATAAAAAAAATCAATAGTAATGGTGTAATAAAATAATATAATCGATACATGTTGATGTTTTCCTTATTATGCATAATCACAGTTCCTTGCATTAATACTCACCAAAAATCATTGGTTTCGTTTTATTTTCGGCAACCATTTTAAATATTCATCCAGTTCTACATGGGGTTTAAAAACAAAATAGTGGTTCTTATATTGTACCCCATCAACTTCCCATTCAATCAGCCAAAGTTTTGTTTCATCTGTTTCCGGTAAATAATCCTCCAGCGATTTTCCATTGGCTGATATGCTAAACATTTTGCTTAATAATACTTTTTTTGTATCAGCGTCCTTTATGGAAAAATTACCTTCCACCTGATCTCTTGTATCATTTACAATAACAACCGGATGTCCATTGCCTTTTGCATCAC
>JABHKE010000189.1 GCA_018692355.1 Fidelibacterota bacterium | reverse complement strand
TACTATCATTTTGTATTACAGCTATTTCACCCCCAAACTTGATTACTTTTACTACACCCATAGTCTGAAGGACAAAAAGTGAGTTTTTTATCTCTGTTTTGACAAAGATATAGGATCGGAATAATGGAAACTCTACCCATTTTTTTCGATCGCTCCATTTTCTACGTTCTTTCAAAATAGGTAAATAGACTTCAAATCCCTTTTTCAAGAGCTCATTTTCTACTTTTTTTTCGTGACGCGGTTTGGTGTAAACCGCAATCCATTTTTTATGTTCTTGTTGTGAATCCATCGAATAATATTATTGTTGTTATACTTTTATCCTAATATTGATAAAAACAATTTTACATCATTTTCATGAATAAGTTCTATCCAATTTTACAAATAGAATGCTGGAAATAGGTTGATAATAAAATTATTAATGGTTTATAATAATTATGGATTTAGTTGATAATAAACCATTAATATTCAAGCCATGCATTCTTCCGAGCAAATCAAAGATTTCATTCTTGAGAACCTGACAAGGCATCAAAAGGATATTATTAAGGCCACCATCCTGAAATTTGGATTATCTCGTCAAGCAATCCTGAAGCACATGCATACCTTGATAAGCGAAGATCGCGTGGTTGCCCATGGAAAGACGAAAGATCGATTTTATGAATTAATGCCCATCGTTAATTTTTCTCAAACGATTGATGTTAACGCTAGTTTTTCCCCTGATAAAATTTTAAAAAACCAAATTATCCCAAATCTGGAATCTGTTCCACACAATATTTATGAAATTTGTGAATTCTCAATTATGGCATTGCTGGCCAATACTCTTGACCATTCTCAAGCAACAAAACTGAATTATAAACTTTATGTTTCCCCTAATGACGTTCATTTTGTCTTAAGTGATAATGGGATTGGCATATTTGAAAACCTGAACAATTCTTTGATTTTGGAAGATATTCAGGTTGCAGCCATAGAAATTGCAAAAGGAAGAATTACAACAGATCCCCATAATCATGGTGGAGATGAATTAATGACTGTGATTCACCTTTTTGATAAAGTAGCCATTGATGCTTCTGGAATATCCTTATCATTTCATAATAACAATAATGAGTGGACCGTGACCAGGTCATCTCAGCAGATTGGAACTAGAATCCATCTGGAAATAAAATTGAATTCAAGAAGAACCTGTCAGGAAGTTTTTAAGAAAATCTTTGATCAGGATGGTAAAATGGTACGTATTCCTGTTAATTTGGTAAGAAGTAAAAATGAGCAAGTTAATTCTAGAATCCAGGCCCAAAGTTTATTGCATAACCTAAAAGATTTGACTGAAATTGAATTTGATTTTCAAAATATTGATTTTATTGGACCAGCATTTGCAGATGAATTAGTACGTAAAACGAAAGAAAAAAATCAAATCGCAGACATCTCATGGATTAATTCTACAAAAATGGTAGATGTTTTGATGTCCCGGGCGATGAATCGCCTGACATAATTCGGAATTATTCCGGAAAATAGACTGAATTATCAGTCTTTAAATATATTCCCCTTTCAGTCTATTTGGGACTGACAGGGCGGAGCCACGCTTAAAATTGATAGATTTTCATAACCATATTCTCCCAAATGTTGATGATGGATCCAAATCACTGGAGATGTCCCTTGAAATGTTGAGACATGCAGCAGATCAAGGAATTACTGATGTGGTAAACACAGTTCATTACCAACATCCAAAAGTGGAAACTGAAGAAATTTCCTCTAATAGAATCCAAAGTGAAGTTCAGCAATTGCAACAGGAATTAGATAAAAATGATATTCAAATAAAACTCCATTGTGGTGCTGAAGTTTTTTTCCTTCCAAATCTGATTCGAATTAAAGATGATCCTTTATCTACATTTAACCACGGAAAGTATATGCTTATTGAGTTTCAGGTTCATCAATTACCGGATAGTCAAAAACAACAATTATTTGATTTGAAAATGGCGGGAGTCACACCAATTATTGCCCACCCGGAACGATATAAACCGATCCAAGATGATATAAATATTGTAGCAGAATGGCTGGCGGCAGGATGCATCATTCAGGTTGATGCAGGGAGCCCATTGGGATATTTAGGTTCCAATTCTCAGGTGGCATCGGAAAAAATAATAAAAAATGGTTGGTGTCAAATTTTAGGATCAGACTCTCACGATAATAAACGACGTAATTTTTGTTTATTGGAAGCAGTTGAATTAATAAAAAGTTGGGGCGAATACGACGTTGATGTCTTGGTGCAAAAAAACCCAAAATCGGTGATTGATGGTACACCAATCTCCGTAGATTTTGAATATGAACAAGAACAAAACTCTAATTTCTTTTCTCGGATAAAAGATAGAATAGGATTAAGTTAATTAAATATGAAGAAAATTAAATATACTCTCTCACTATTATTATTTGGACTACTTTTCCCCCAAGGTGATATTAAAGAACAGCCAACGTTCTCTGATTTCCAAATATCCAGCGAGCGATACCTGACCGATAATAAAGGGAATATTATGATGAATGTAAATGTATGGGGCCATGTTGGCAGTGCAGGACATCATTTAGTTTATGATGGGATTGATTTAGCCACACTCATGTCCGTTGTTGGTGGACCCAATACAGGTGCAAATATGAAAAAGGTTAGGGTGTACCGGGAAGTTCCTGATGCAGATGGAACATTGGTATATCATATTAATCTGAATAATTTTATCAACACCGGGAATCGATCTAATTTTATAAAAATAAAGCCCAACGATACCATCATTGTGCCACAGAAATTATCAAGTTATTTTTTAACTCAGGCGGGAACTATAAGCACAATATTTTCCTTAGTAACTATTTATTTGCAACTACAAAACCTTGCTGGTAGCTGATGGAAAATAATTCACATTATCAACCTAATGGGCAAGAGGCAATAAACCAAGAAAATGAATTATCAATTCGTGATTACCTGTTTATTCTGCGGCTGCACATTAAAAAAATTCTATTTTTTACTATTATTGGAGCCTCAATCGCATTCTACAATATTTTGATCCTACCACCTTCTTACACTGCGACGGCGACTGTTGTGGTTCGTGAAAAACCGGGTGCTGGAAGGATCATGGATCTAACCGGTAATAGAGATCTGAACCGCATGACCAATGAAATGCAGCTGATTGAATCAAGAAGTGTGGCCAAGGATGTGATAAAAGAAATATGGCCCCATAAAAAAAATAACCTGGCACTTTTTGAATCTTATCCATTTTATCCTCGCGGACAGAGGGCTAGGACTTCACTGAAAGAACTATTTACCCTAGGATTATATGACCCACAGTCTGAGGCACCAATCCAGTACGCTGAGGACTACTCGGAAGATATAGGTGAGCGTTTTTCCAGTGGTTTGCTTAATAGGTTAAGCGTTAATCATAGACAAGGTACCGATATTATAGATATATCCTATACCAGTGTCTGGCCCCACGAAGCAAGGCTTGTCGTTAATACTTTAGTCGATGTATACCAAAAGTTTGAATTGAAAATGAGCGGTGAGTATGCGGCTAATTCTGTGGAATTTTTGGAATCATTGGTTTTAACCCAAGAACTGAAACTTAATGAAGCAGAAAAAGCACTAGCAGATTATATGAAACAGGAACGGATGTATGACTTGGATGGTAATGCAATATCCACCTCTGCGGAGATTGCTAGTATCGAAACAGAAAATTATAATTCCACTGCTGAGATAAATATTAGGAAAGAAAAATATAAAAAAAAATGATTTA
>JABHKE010000036.1 GCA_018692355.1 Fidelibacterota bacterium | reverse complement strand
CCTGCACTTTTTGATCGAACTTTAGAAATGGTGAAATTATTTTCAGAATTTGATGTTCCAATTATGGCGACAGGCGGTATTTCCAACATTCACCACATTGAGGCTGCTAAGGAAAATGGCGCTTCATTATTTGGAATGGCCACTGCACTGGTTCTAGACCCCTACTGCGTTCCTAAGATCAACAAACGATTATAATGTTCACGATTGTATTACTGGAGCCTCAAATTCCGCCCAACACAGGCTCTACAGGGCGTTTATGCGGTGCAACCAATACAAGGCTTCATATCGTAGGAAATTTGGGTTTTGAGTTATCAGATAAAACATTGAAAAGAGCTGGGCTGGATTATTGGGATCATATTGATTGGAACTATTTTCCAGATTTAGAGAAATATTGTAAAAATTTGGTAAAAAATGAGAGGTTTCACCTATTGACCACCAAATCATCAGAGCCGTACACTTCACGGCGATTTATGGATGAAGATCATCTTGTTTTTGGCAGTGAAACATCTGGTATCAACGAAATATTTTTAAAAGAGAATTGGAATAACACCTGTACCATACCTATGGATAATCCAAATATTCGAAGTTTAAATCTTGCCACCAGTGTAGGTATTGTTCTCTATGAAGCGATTCGTCAAACCGATGCTATTTAAGCCCAAATTCTATATCTTGTTCCTGATCTTTTTTTATGGTTGCGCAAATTCTCCTAGGTATACAACAGGAAATGGTAGCTCAGTACGATCCAAATCTTCTAAAATAACCAAACCAAAAACGAGTAAAAAATCAAGAAAGACAAAGCATCGGAAAGTTTTGAAAGGTGTGAGTTCATTTTATGCAGAAGATTTCCATGGAAAACTCACTGCAAATGGTGAAGTTTATGATATGTATGGCGTCACTGCAGCACATAAAACATTACCATTGGGTACTGTTTGCCGGGTAACTAACCTTGCTAATAGCAAATTTCTAATCTTGAGGATTAATGATCGTGGTCCTTACATAAAAGGACGAATTCTTGATTGTTCTTATGGCGCTGCGAAAAAATTAGACTTTATAAACCAGGGTACGACAAAGGTTAAAATTGAAGTCATCGAATGGGGAGATGGCGCCTACATGCAACATAGGAAGATGAAATAATGAAGAAATATTATATGGTAGTTAATCCACATGGTGGATTGAAAAAAGGTATTGGCATCCTTGAAAGAGTAAAACCTATTTTTAATGAAGGCGGTGCTGAATTGACTATATTAGAAACTGAATATGCCGGTCATGCCCGGGATATGGCTCGAGAAAAAGATTTTACTGGATATGATGGTTTTTGTGCCATTGGCGGTGACGGTACTATGCATGAAGTTATCAATGGTATGCTGAAACGACCCGATCAACGGAAAATACCTATCGGATTAGTTACAGGTGGAACTGGAAATTCATTCATGCATGATTTGGATTGCCTTGACCCTGAAAATGCAGCCAAGCGAATTCTCACTGGACGTCTTCGTCCCATTGATATTGCAAAAGTTGATGCAGATGGAGAAACTATTTACGGATTTAATATTGTTGGTTGGGGAATGCCCACCGATATTAACTTTTTAGCAGAAAAAATGCGTTGGCTCGGCGAACAACGATATAATGTAGCATCGATTATTGAAGTGATGAAAGGAAAGCAGCGCCTGGCGAAATTGATTATCGATGGAAATACTGTTGTTGGAGATTATGGGTTTATTCTTGGGTGTAACACCATTCATACAGGAAAAGGAATGATGATGGCGCCCTTAGCGCAACTTAATGATGGGTTAATCGATTTAATCATTGCTCGGAAAGCCGGAAGATTCAAATTATTGCGGTTATTTCCTAAACTGTTCAGTGGTGGCCACGTAGGTGATCCATTAGTAGACTATCACCAGGTGAAGGAATTCTCAATCATTCCTCAGGAAGATAATATTCTTAATATTGACGGGGAAATGATTGGAAGTACTCCCATTCATGTGATAGTTGAACAGGGTTTAATCGACGTACTGGTTTAGATAAAGGAGAACAGTATGAGCATATTCAAAGGACGAAATCTTATAAATGCATTGGGGATTCCAGGATGGTTATTCCTTATTTGGAAAGGTGACATTTATTATAGTTTTTTTATTTTAACATGTATTGTATTTGCCTTAGGTGAGTTTTATGATATGATGCAGAAAAAAGGCACTAAGCCACTGAGATGGATGGGAATGTGTAGTGCAGCATTTATTGCGGATTTTTATTACTCTCAACCCATAATCACAGGGCATCAAATGGTTGGATGCCTGATACTAATTTTTCTTTTAACTTTTATTTGGGAATTATTCTCCAACGAGAAGAATTCCGGTTTAAATATATCCGTAACGATGGCAGGAATTTTATTTGTTCCTATTTTGCTCGGAACTGCAATTGATATTCGTCAATTTGACACATTCATGGGCACCCAATTAACTTTAGCATTGGTTCTTTCTGTTTGGGCTTGTGATTCAGCTGCGTTCATTTTTGGTACCAAATTTGGATCAGCAAAAATTTTTCCGCGTGTGAGTCCAAATAAATCTTGGGTTGGTTCTATTGCCGGGTTAATCGCTTCAATGAGTGTATTTTATTTATTTTACCATCAAGAGTGGCTTGGGAATTATTTTTCTTTGAAAGACACAATAATATTCGGCATTATAGCTGGTGTTTTTGGACAAATTGGTGATTTTTCAGAATCGCTTTTAAAACGAGATGTTGGTGTGAAAGATAGTGGAACAATATTACAAGGTCATGGCGGTGTTTTAGATCGGTTTGACTCCTTGATATTCGCCACACCGATAACTTATCTTTATATTCACATATTTATAAATATTTAATCTTTTAATAAACACCCTATGAAACTCAATTCAATTTTAGCAACTGATTGTGGATCAACCACAACCAAAGCCATCCTTATACAAAAAATTGATGGAGAATACCGGTTAAGTTATCGTGGTGAAGCGCCCACTACTGTAGAAGCCCCATTTGAAGATGTGACTCGCGGCGTATTGAATGCTGTGATGGAAGTGGAAGAACTAGCCAATCGTAAGATCTTAAATGGGGATGAAATAATGACGCCCCAAAATGGAGAAGAAGGTGTGGATATATATATATCCACCAGTTCAGCCGGCGGTGGGCTTCAAATGATGGTTGCAGGTGTTGTTAAATCCATGTCTGGTGAAAGTGCCGAACGTGCTGCATTGGGGGCAGGTTCAATTGTTATGGATGTAATGGCTTCCAATGACGGGCGTCTCCCTCATGAAAAAATCAAAAGAATTCGTGATCTGCGACCTGATATGATTCTTTTATCGGGTGGAATTGATGGTGGAACTGTTTCCCATGTAGTTGAATTAGCTGAAATTCTCCATGCTGCAAATCCTAAACCACGGCTAGGACAAAATTATAAATTGCCGGTGATTTATGCTGGTAACAATAAGGCCCAAGATCAGATTCGAGATACGCTGGGAGAAATGGTAGATCTGGATATTACAGAAAATATTCGTCCTGTCCTTGAGAGAGAGAATCTGGAACCTTCACGAGATAAGATACATGATCTTTTTATGGAGCATGTCATGCAACAGGCTCCTGGTTATAAAAAACTTATGTCCTGGACCGATGCACCAATTATGCCAACACCGGGTGCTGTTGGATCTTTAATAGAAATGATTGCTGAAAAGGAAAAAATCACCGTTGTTGGTGTGGATATTGGTGGTGCTACCACCGATATATTTTCTGTGTTTCAGGGTAAATTCAATAGAACTGTTAGTGCAAATCTGGGAATGAGTTATTCTATTTGCAATGTGTTGGCAGAGTCTGGATTGGAGAATGTCTTGCGCTGGGTTCCATTTGATATTGATCGAAAAGAATTAACAAACCGGATTGGTAATAAAATGATTCGCCCTACAACTGTACCCCAGTCGCTCGAAGAATTATTTATTGAACAAGCCATTGCTCGAGAAGCATTACGTCTGTCATTTAAACAGCATAAGGAATTTGCCACAAGTTTAAAAGGAGTGCAAAAAGAACGAACTATTTCTGATGCATTTGATCAATCCAGTTCGGGTGAATCCCTTGTAAATATGATGGAATTGGATCTACTTGTAGGCTCTGGGGGTGTTTTGAGCCATGCGCCACGTCGCGAACAGTCTGCAAGAATGCTTATTGACTCATTTATGCCCGAGGGGATTACTCAATTAGCTGTTGATTCCATTTTTATGATGCCGCAATTGGGAGTACTAGCCAATATTGAAAAGGAAGAATTAGCCGCTGATGCACGGGCTGCTGCGCTTGAAGTTTTTCATAAAGATTGTCTTATTCATCTTGGAACTTGTATTGCGCCAATCGGGAATGTAAAAAAGGGTGCATTAGTTCTTACAGCAGAGTTCACCTTTCCTGACGGAAAAAAAGTTCATCATGAATTGAAAAAAGATGAACTTTTCCGATTCGAAGTTCCTTATGAACCAATATCCGCCGTATTTAAACCCGATAAAAAAATGGACATAGGTTCCGGAAAAGGGGAGCCGATTGAAACAACTGTCTATGGAGGTGTGGTCGGATTGATTTTAGATGGGCGTTCTAGACCAATCACAATTCCTACGGCTTCTGAAGATAGATTGGCTGCCCTTAAAAGTTGGTCTGAAGCAGTTAATGAGTACCCAAACCAAAATACTAATCAATAATACTAACCTAATCAATGGCACACGCATACACACCCGGACTTAAAGTATTACATCATGCTAAAGTTGAAAAAAACAGGCGATTACCTATTAAAGGGAAAATTACGAAACAGGTGGGAGATCTTCTTAAACCAGAAGACGTGGTTGCAAAAACCGATCTCCCAGGCAATGTTCAGATGTTAAAGGTTGCTAATGTGCTGAATATTGGTCCCGCGGATGTGCCGGACGTGATGCTTGTTGGAGAAGGTGACAAGGTTGAAAAGGGTCAAATGATTGCGGAAACTGAAGGACTATTTGGGTTTTTTAAGTCGAATGTAAAATCACCTATCGATGGTACAATTGAAGCTATTTCAGATGTGACGGGGCAAATTGTAATGCGAGAAGCACCAATCCCTGTTGAAGTGGATGCTTATATGTCTGGCATTGTTAAAGAAATCATTCCAGATGAAGGTGTCATTGTTGAAGCTGATGCAGCTTTTATTCAGGGCATATTTGGAATTGGTGGTGAAAGCCGTGGAACGATGGAAATTCTTGTAGAAAATCGCGAACAGGAATTAACAACGGATTTATTAAATGAGTCACATAAAGGTAAAATTGTTGTGGGCGGTTCTTTCGTCAACCTCGAAACATATAAAAAAGCCCTATCTTTACAAATAGCCGGTATAGTTGTAGGTGGTTTTAATTATTATGACCTTGAAGAAATATTAGGTTATACCTTGGG
>JABHKE010000038.1 GCA_018692355.1 Fidelibacterota bacterium | reverse complement strand
GAATAACAAATCCTTTAGTAATTTGATCCTTATTTTTTGTTCCTTGGAGATAAATATCGAATTGTTTATTACTAGGACTTCCAAATGTGATTCGATTGATCTCGGATCCTTCCAATTTTTCTACTTCATCCAAAAGATTCAATTCCCGCATTATGCGGACACTTTTCCCAGATAACGCATCGCCACAAATCTTATCTCTCGGGAATACCGCCTTATCCAACAAAATACAGTTTAAGCCCAGTCGGTGCGCATACAAAGCAGCGGTAGTACCGGCAGGACCGGCACCCACAATAATGACATCAAACATTCTTAAATTTCGTCTGGGAGGTCAACACCGAAGGAAGGAAAAACAATTCCGTACCTGAAATAATTTACTATCCGAAGTGTATAAAATAATCCTGCTAATGGGATTAGAAACCATGGTGCACGGACACAAAGGAACATGGATAAAATGAACAATGGATAAAATCGAGCTCGCTGTAAATGTCGGACATGACTTGGCCACAAGAGTGCGATCACTGGAAAAGGTAATGATACAATACTGGCTGTACTAATGATGGGGTCATCCATATAAAAGCCCAAAACGATCGCACCTGCCATTAATACTACAGAAAGAGAAAGAAAAAATATCTTTTTATCCCAATTAAAGTTGAACCATTCACCTTTCGTTTCATCGAATTTTATCTGAAATTGAAAAATGGCTAATCCGCTTAAAAAAGCAGCTATATAAGGTAGGAATGATCTTAACTCATTTACGGAACTATTCTGATTGGCCCAACCGATAACAAGCAACAAAAGTGCAACACCAAAATGGATGCCGTATTCTTTTTCATTAAGTCGTTTATTCCCTGCGGTCCAGATTCCTTTTGGCTGGAAAATATAAATATATAAACCTGTTACAAAAGCAAGTTTGAGCAAACCAATATACCAACCAGCCCATTCCCAATAGATAAACCGGTCTGTTGAACCCATTTGCAAAACAATACCTGCCACGGTAAAGGTCCAAATAGTGAATAATTGGATTAATCCCTTCGAATCAATAATTTTACCGAATTGTATAAAGAAATTCCTCCATTTATTATAAAAGGAATTATCCGGAGGAAAAATACGTTCTACGATCATAAATTATCCAATAATTGGGGTTCCTGTGATGGATGCAATGATCTCGTTCAATAAGATAAACCCCACCACAGTTGCGGAGATTGCAAATAAGATACGAACAAATACAGGGTTCACATTTTGATTATCCATCCCAACAACCATTTCAGCAACAAAATTCGGAATACCCCATCGATATAAAACAAATACTGCAGTAAGCATTCCGCCAATGGGCAGCATATATTTAGATGACAGGTAATCCATTACATCAAAGAAACTCATACCCAAAAAAGATGTGATATTGAAAGAGCCCATGGAAAGTGAACAAAAAGCGCCCACAACAGTTATCACCGATCCGAAAACGATGGTGGCCTTTTTACGCGCCCAGCCCTTTTCATCAATAAAGTAAGCAGTAATCACTTCTAAAATAGAAATGGCAGACGTTAAAGCCGCCATAAAAAGCAGAAAGAAAAATAACGTTCCCCAAATGGCACCCCCTGCAATTTTAGGAAAAATTGTTGGCAAAACAACAAAGATCAATCCCGCACCCTCTCCAGGATCAGCACCCATTGCAAATACTGTCGCAAAAATAGCCACACCTGCCATCAAAGCAATCAATGTATCTAATAATATAATCCACAAAGCCGACGACAGTAGATTCTGATCTCTTCGTAAATAACTCCCGTAAGTGATCATCGTTCCCATACCCAAACTCAGTGTGAAAAAAGAATGCCCTAATGCAAGAACAATACTTGATGCTGTTAAATCTTCAAATTTTGGTTTAAACAAAAAATCCAAGGCTTGCATTCCATTGGGAAGCGTGAGTCCTCGAACCATGAGCACAATCAATATCACTAAAATCGCCGGCATCATAATTTTTGTCCACTTTTCAATCCCGCCTTTCACACCTTGTACAATGACAAAAATGGTGAACCCCATAAAGACGATTTGCCAAAAAACAGGATTGACTGAATTCGATATAAATATTCCAAATTGATCACCTGCTATTTCAGGATTTCCAGCAAGATTAGAAAACCCACCAACCAGAGATAAAAAAGCATATCGCAAAGTCCAACCACCCACAACACCATAAAAAGAAAGGATCACAAATGCAGATGCTACACCCAGCATCCCAACCCATTTCCAATTAGATTTTG
>JABHKE010000107.1 GCA_018692355.1 Fidelibacterota bacterium | reverse complement strand
TTCTCCGCATCCCCTTTGGGGAAAAAAAGAAAGATTATTCTGATATGAAAGTGTTTCCGAGCCCCTTTTATATTCCTTCAGTAAACCCCATGAAAGTGGATGGATTACCACTTGAATCATCCATGATGGTCATGACTTTGGATGGTAAAGTGGTGCGACATGTACCCAGTCGTGGAATCAGTATTGACGGTGACCAATTATCATGGGATGGAAGAGATAATGCAGGCGATTTAGTTTCAAGTGGTATTTACCTGTTGGCGATTTATGGAATGGATGGGTCACAGAGTGTTGAGAAAGTGACGGTGATTAAGGAATGAAATCGAAATTGAATTAGTTAATAATTCCACAAACTCAATATCGAAAGTGTCTAAGACAATTGAGCAATTATTAAACTAAAGATCAATTTTAATAAAATACTCAGAAATGGATTTCATATATCATCCTTGCATTATCCTTTTAGGGATGTTTGGTCAATATATTCAGGATGAAGTCCAAAATCCTGCTCAAATTCTTCCGCAATAGATTTGATCATTTTTTGCCGTTCATTGTGTGGCAGGAAAGCACTTTTCATAGCAATGATAGTAATCTCCCGAAAATCATGAAGTTGAAAATCAAATAATTCATGCGCCAGCATGAATTCATCAGTAAGAGTTGTATCCGACATAAGTCGATTATCTGTATTTAATGTTACACGAATACCTTGATCATAATAAAATTTAAATGGATGGTATTTCAATGAGTGTACACTTCGAGTCTGCCAGTTGGATGTGAGACAAATTTCTAATACGATTCGATGATCGTTTACATATTGCATTAAATCTTTATCGTCTTTGAGCTTTGTCCCGTGCCCAATTCTATTTGCCCCACAATAATGAATAGCTTGATGAATAGATGCTGGCCCGTAGGCTTCCCCGGCATGAATCGTAGAATTGATATTATTATTTCTAATTTGGTAAAAAGCTTCTCGATGTTCTTTGGCGGGGAAATTTTCTTCTGCACCAGCAAGGTCAAAACCCACAACACCTTTATTTTTATATTGAACAGCAAGATCTGCTAATCGTAAAGAAACATTCGGTGATATAGAACGAATTCCACATACGATGATCCCGGACTTAACTCCGAATTTCTTTTCACCTTCGTGTAGTCCCTTTTTAACAGAATCAATCGCCATATCTAAGGTCATACCTTTTTGTTGGTGTAAAATGGGAGAATAGCGTACTTCGATATATCGAACATTCTCTTGAGCCACATCTTCAATTAATTCGAATGCAAATCGAGTAAGAGATTCAGGCGTTTGCATTACAGAAAGAGTAATGTCGAAACGATTTAGATATTCTTCAAGAGATCCTCGTTTTTTTCCGATCTTTAAAAAGGATGATAATTCATTTAGTTCAAATGATGGGAGTTTTACACCCTCAATTTTTGCCACATCTAAAACGGATTCTGGACGGAGACACCCATCCAAATGGCAGTGGAGCTCCACTTTTGGGAGTCGATGTAAAAGATCATAGGTTATTGTTGGCATAAGACCAGATTACTTCATTATGACTTTTGAGTCACGGACTTATACAGCCACCCAATAACACCTAAAAAGGAAGCAATTCCAATTAATTGGAATCCTGAAAATTGAGGCCACCAATCTTTACTCCCCGTTATAAAAATGGGAACAGCCACTAATATTCCAACAAGTGCTTCTCCGGTAATGAGTCCAGAAGCCATGAGTAAGCCTTTTTTCTTCATGGTGTCTGTCGCTTTCGATCGATCACTGAAATGGGCGATCATACCACCGATAAAAATGGGGACAGTCAGTTCAATGGGGAGATATATCCCAACGGCCACCGCCAAAATAGGTACTCGAAAATCAGAACCGATTCTTTTCTGCCGAAGATCTATTAAAATAATGATAACGCCTATAATAGCGCCGAATCCAACCATGGTCCATGGAAGATTTCCTGTAAATACTCCATCTGCCACTGACTTCATTAACGTTGCTTGTGGTGCAGATAGAGTTGGAGAACCGATTGTATATGCCGTATGAAGAATATCCAGAACGAGCCCTAGAACAACCGCTGCACTTAAAACGCCAATAATTTGCATTATTTGTTGCTTCCAGGGTGTGGCACCAACGATGTGTCCTGTTTTTAGATCTTGCAGATTATCTCCACCGATGGCGGCGGCACAACATACCACTGCGCCGATCATGATAGCAGCCGAAGCACCCACATCGGAGTTTTTGCCCAAAAGAGACAAGAGTAAAAGGGATGAAAAAAGAATTGTGGCAATGGTAACTCCTGAAATTGGATTATTGGATGAACCCACTATCCCCGCCATATAAGCGGCCACAGCAGAAAATAAAAATCCGAATATCATCATAACCACAGCAAGAAGCGCAGCGATGGCAACATCATTCACAATCTCAAAATAGAGGAGATAAACAGGAATCAGCAAAACTGCTAAAGCCATTCCCACATAATTAATAGGAAAATCTTGTTCATGCGTTGGAATATCTGTAGCCAATTTTGATTTTTTAACCGCTTCAAGGCTGGCCTTGATCCCATTAATCAGCGGTTTAAAAAGAGTGATGAGCGACCAAATTCCACCCACAACCATGGCTCCAACACCGAGATAACGAATCTGGGAATTCCATATATCCCAAGCTGCAGGCATAGGTTCTCCTTCAAATCCATAAATAGCCGTATAAATGGGAATTGCAATAGCCCAGGAAATGAGTCCGCCAGCCACAACCAAAATACCAATGTTTCGCCCGACAATATATCCCACAGAGATCAAGGCTGGGGAGAGATCCGTCCCGATTCCGAAGATGGAGCCACCAACGACAGTTGCACCTTCTATGGCCGCATGCCACATAGAAAACCCTTGCTGACAGAGTTTCATGGCACCACCCACTAATCCTGAAATTGCGATAGTGATAAGTCCGCCCGATTCATCTTTTTCAGTCGATGTGCGAGACTTTTCGCCTGCTTCCAAAATTGCTGCAGTAGCAACACCTTCCGGATATTTTAGTTTAGCTTCTACGATCAATGCACGACGCAATGGTACCGTGAATAACACACCAATTACACCGCCAATGGCAGAAATTTTCGCAACTTCCAGGTAATCGAAATCTGTCCAAACACCCATGAGAACTAGTGCAGGGATTGTAAATATTACACCCGCAGCCAAGGATTCTCCTGCAGATGCTGCAGTTTGAACAATGTTATTCTCTAAAATGTTCGATTTTCGGAATAGCCGCAAAACTGCCATGGAAATCACCGCTGCCGGAATGGATGCTGAAACGGTCATTCCTGCAAATAAACCAAGGTATGCATTGGCTCCTGCAAGCACCATGGACAATAAAACTCCTAGAACAATAGCTTTGGGAGTAATCTCTGGTAAGGGTTTGGACATTTTTTCTCCGAAAAATTAGTTGTAAAGGTAGGGAAAACATTTTGGGTTCTGCAATGGAAGAAAATGAGTACCCAAGTGTTCACAAGTAGGTAAAATAATGTAATTTAAATCACGTCAGGGGTGCCATTCAGAACCAGATCGAACGGCTGAGAACAAACCCATTGACCTGATCTGGATAATGCCAGCGTAGGAAGACACAATGAATTTTAAAATACACCTTACTTTTTTAATCCTATTTTCATCCTTTTTGTTTTCAGAAATTAAAGGGACTGTAATGGATCAATCCACCGATGAACCTCTTCAAGGGGTAAATATAACCGGTGAAAAAACGGGGACAGCCACAAACGAATCCGGTGAATTCAGTATCGATGTTCCACCCGGGACCGAATTGGAATTTTCTCATATCGGCTATCATTCAATCAGCCAATCGGCCCAAAATGGTATGTCTGTTGAAATGAGTCCAGCAGTGATTAAATCAGGCGAGATCATTGTCCGAGCTGGTTTATCAGATGAATCACTCCAAAAGACCACAGCTAGCGTTACCGTATTTACCGCCAACGATATTCGGGAATCCGGTGCTGACCATTTCCAGGCCTTGATCGATCAAATACCAAACTTGAATTGGGCCGGGGGCACCAGTCGGCCTCGCTATTTCCAGATTCGCGGGATCGGTGAAAGAAGTCATTATTTTGGTGAAGGACCCCCCAACTTTTCTGTGGGATTTGTCATGGATGATATGGATTTAAGCGGACTTGGGATGGTAGGGCAACTTTATGATCTAGACCAAATCGAAATATTCAAGGGACCCCAATCTTCCGTCTATGGTCCCAATGCTATGGCTGGACTCATTTCCATGCGGTCCACAGATCCAACAGACCATTTTGAAATGAAATCGTCCACAAATTTTGGCTCTGATAATCATTATGGCGGGAGCTCGGTCATGAATGTCCGCTTAATGAAAAATATGAATATGCGATTGACTGGTGTTTACAATTACAGCGATGGATTTCGTGAAAATGTGAGCCAAAACATTATGGATTCCAATAAGCGGGAAGAAGCATTTTTCAGAATGAAATTGAGGTATAAGCCAATCAATAAACTTTCCATATTAGCTACGTTCATTTATTGCGAACTTGAAAATGGATATGATGCATGGGCGCCGGACAATAATACGGATTTCAAAACGTTTTCAAATGATAAAGGAGAAGACAGCCAAAGAACTTTTGGATATTCATTGCGTGCCAATTTTGAAGCGAGAGAGAATTTAAATATTACCAGTATTACCTCATTCACAGAAACGGATTTAGTCCACGCCTACGATGGCGATTGGGCTGATAGTGCATATTATTCAAAAATTCATGGTTGGAATTATTCCAATTTAGGCGACGATTATTATTCAATCTATTCTGTTCATCGAAATGAGAAAAACCGTGCGAATTTTACACAAGAAGTCAGAATGTCAGCAGGACCTATAATTCTTGGTGGATACTATAAACGTTTAATAGAACAGGACACCGCATTTGATAATAATGGTTGGTTGATTGGGGAAGCAACGGACGGAAATAGTCATTATAATTTCCAGATCAAGGCGGGATATGCCCAGTATGAATATAATTTTGATCCATCCATTAAACTGAAGACAAATGTTCGTTATGAAAAAAACAGCCTTAATTATAATGGCACGTCCGATGGACTTAACCAAAAATGGGAAAAGATTACTTTACCACCGATTCGTTTTAATATTGATCATGCTATGTTTGGATATAGAACAGCCCTGCACTATTTAAAAGATAAATTCACCAGTTTTTATGGTTCTGTATCTCAAGGATACAAATCAGGAGGTGTAAATCAACAGCCCTTTCTTTCCGATGCAAGTCGCCCTTATGAACCTGAATTTATCCAGAATTTTGAAATCGGATTAAAACGTGCCACTAAAAAATATCAAACACAATTATCCGCATTTTATAGTTTACGAAAAGATCAGCAAGTGTCTGTTTCGAGTCAACAAGATAAAGAGAATCCAAATAGTTTCCTCTTTTATACCGGCAATGCAGGATCGGGAACTATTCAAGGATTCGAATGGGAGAATACACTTAATCTTTCATCTAATCTCAATATGGATGCGTCACTGGGATATTTAACAACAAGGGTGAACAAATTCACTTATTTTGCAGCAGAAGGTGTTGAAGCAATCGGTGGAGATCGCGAAGCGGCAATGTCTCCGAAAATGACTGGATCAGTAGGCTTTAATTTTAAAAATAATTCTGGTGTTTTTGGTTTAGTTCAAATGAGTTTTAAAGATGAGTATTATTTTTCCGATAGTCA
>JABHKE010000039.1 GCA_018692355.1 Fidelibacterota bacterium | reverse complement strand
ATCCAGCAGCAATTGATGTAAATAGTGGTGTTGAATTATCACCTGGAAAGAAAGACCACCAAAAAATTAATTTACTTTTTGAAAATCTAAAAAATACAAACACGTCAGGGTTCCATTTTGGATAAACAATTTAAAGATTACAATCTACCCGATGAACGGGGACACTTTGAAAAATTTGGAGGCAAGTTTGTACCGGAAACACTCATCCCTGCTTTGGAAGAACTTGAGAATTATTACAAAGTCGCAAAACAAGATGAATTATTTCAAGATGAATTAAATGGCCTACTGAATAATTATTCTGGACGTGAAACACCTCTTTATTTTGCTACACAACTATCAGAAGAATTGGGATTCAACGTGTGGCTCAAGCGGGAAGATTTAAACCACACCGGTGCTCATAAAATCAACAATGCACTTGGTCAAATTTTGTTAGCGAGACGGATGGGGAAAAATAAAATTATTGCGGAAACTGGCGCAGGTCAACATGGCGTTGCCACAGCAACCGTCGCCGCATTGTTTGGATTAGAGTGTATTGTTTATATGGGAGAAGAAGACATTCGTCGGCAAAAACTCAATGTATTTCGTATGAATTTATTAGGCGCTGAAGTTCGTCCCGTTTCGTCTGGAAGCATGACATTGAAAGATGCCACCAACGAGGCAATTCGAGATTGGGTTACGAATGTTGAATCCACATATTATTTAATCGGATCAACAGTAGGTCCCCATCCTTATCCCATGCTGGTGCGGGATTTTCAATCCATCATTGGTAAAGAAGCAAAAGTTCAATTTGTGAAACAATCGGGAAAAGCATTACCAAACCGGCTGGTAGCTTGCATCGGCGGTGGCTCAAACGCCATGGGCTTATTTTATCCCTTTATAAAAGATGATATAAAAATTGTAGGTGTAGAAGCTGCTGGAAAAGGATTGGAAAGTGGCGAGCATGCAGCCACGTTATCAAAAGGAGATTTTGGTGTGCTGCATGGAGCTGCCAGCACCTTACTCCAGAATGAGGATGGGCAAGTAACGCTACCCCATTCCATTTCTGCTGGTCTGGATTATCCTGGAATTGGACCGGAACACAGTTATCTCAATGAGTCTGGGCGGGTACAGTATTTTTCTGCAACGGATACAGAAGCATTGGATTCATTTCAATGGCTTTCTGAGAAAGAAGGTATTTTACCTGCATTAGAATCAGCTCATGCATTGGCGTATTTACGTCAGGATAATAATGGGATTGAACCCGGAGAACACATTATTCTTTGTTTATCAGGACGCGGTGATAAAGACGTTCATACAGTAGCAGAGGCCTTGGGGCTCAACTTATGAACCGCATCCAAAAACTATTCAGCGAACCGAAAGAAAAGCTCATTCCATTTCTTACTGCCGGCTATCCGGAATTAGATAGTACAGTAGAATTGGTATGTAACGCTGCAGAAGTCGGCGCTGATATGATTGAAATAGGAATCCCTTTTTCTGATCCACAAGCAGATGGCCCTATTATTCAAGCATCAAGCCAACAAGCATTGGATAATGGAATAACACTCAAAACAATATTTGAGCAAGTAACTGAGATTCGCAAGAGAACAGATGTACCCATTGCACTTATGGGTTATTATAATCCAATTTTAAAAATGGGGCATGAAACATTTCTGGATTATTGTATATCATCAGGTGTTGACGGGCTCATTTTGCCAGATTTACCCTTAGAAGAAGCGGAACCCTTTTGTGAATTGGCAAAGTCTAAAGGTGCTTCTCCTATTCTATTGGTGGCACCCAATACACCGAATGAACGCATCCGAAAAATATCAGAATTGGCTGGTGATCTTATTTATGCCGTAAGTATTTTGGGAATCACCGGAAATGATTTGGCATCGAAAGATGCATTGCAAGAATATTTGAATCGTGTTCGAGAAAATAGTGTTACTCCATTTGTGGTGGGTTTCGGAATCAGTACCCGAGATGATGTGGTTTGGTTTAATCAGCATTCAGATGGTGCGGTGGTGGGATCCGCCATTATTAAGAATATGAATGGAAGTTCAAATCCAGTAGAAAGAACAAAAAGTTTAATTCAAGGTTTAAAAGGAATAATATCATGACAATAGGAATCCAAGGAGGAAAAGGCAGTTTTTCAGAACAGGCGGCTCACAATTTTGCCAATAATCACGGACTTGAAGGTGCAGAAATTGTTTACCAAATTTCATCAGAACACGTATTAGCTGGTGTTGAAAATGGTGAAACAAATTATGGTATTTTTGCCATGGAGAATGCACAAGGCGGTGTCGTAATTGAAAGTGTTGAAGCGCTGGCAAAATACAGATGCAACATTATTGAAATGTTTCATATTCCCATTATCCAAAACTTGTTAGGACTTGCCGGAATGCATGTAGGAGATGTGACAGAAATTCATTCTCACCAGCAAGCGCTGCGGCAATGTAAGGATTATTTGAGTGAGCATTTCTGGACGAGACCATTGATTGAAGATGATGATACAGCAGAAGCCGCACGGAGACTTTCCGAAGGAAAGCTTCCACCCACGGCTGGAGTAATCGCCAACAAGGCTTGTGCAGATTTGTACAACCTGGAGATTCTTCAGGAAAGCATCCATGATCTAAAACATAATTTGACCCTGTTTCTCGGGGTAAATAGACTGGGAGATTCATGAATAGTATCGGTATTATCGGGTTTGGAAGATTTGGAAAAGTATTGGCTAATATTTTGCAAAAAGGATTCGCCATCAAAGCCTACGACCCGAAACCTATTGGGGAATTCCCCGGTGTGGAATTCACGGATCTGGAATCTATATTAAAGGAAAAGGTAATTTTTGTTGCTGTGCCGATACGTCACTTTGAATCGCTGGTCAAAGAAATTTCTCCGCATCTTTCGGAAGGAACAACCATAATTGATGTGTGCTCTGTTAAAACGCATCCCGCTAAAATCATGGAAAATAATCTTCCTGAATATATCGGCATCATTGCAACTCACCCCATGTTTGGACCCGATTCATTTATCTCCAATAATCGTCTGAAGATGATGATGAACAATACGAGAGATGCCCTCGATCAATTTAATTTCT
>JABHKE010000040.1 GCA_018692355.1 Fidelibacterota bacterium | reverse complement strand
TTAGAATGCAAAACCCATCTTGAACATGACCTGAGAAAAGCCGGCTGAGCCGTCATAGACATTTTCGGCAATATTGTATCGAAAGTTTAAATGGGTGTCAAGCACCAGCACCTTGAACCTTAAACCCGCCTGTACGTGCAGACCGCTTGCTTCAATCTTATTCTTTTTGAAATAATCAATCAATTTCCCTTGCAAATCTTCACCCACAGCATCTACATTTGTCAAATCATCTCCAAGCAGTTCTTTTACCATATCAACACTTGCCCTGGGTGTAGAAACGTGGCTGCCAAAACCTGCACCAGCATTCAGGGCTGCCTTAGCTAGAAAGGGGATGGAAAGATCCATGATATTTTTCTTCATTGTAACTGCATAAGATACCCTGGCCCATCCAAAATCAACTGGTCCCAGAGTATCTAATGCATTTCCAAATTCGAACTGGTATGCCCCAAACGCAAAATCTGCTTCTCCTTCAAGGGCAAAGCCAAAAAGGTCAACAAAAGCATAAGCTCCAACACCTGCAGGGCTGGTTTCCATTTCAAAAGAGTTAATAGTTACAGCTGTAAGGCCATCACCTTCCGTATAGGAATAGGCATCCAGTTTAGCCATGTCCTGACCGCCTTGAATCCCAAAACCGATTAAAGCAAATGCAGAGCTGGGTAGCGCAATTAATATGATTCCGATTAAAAGTTTCTTCATTTTGAACTCCTTGTAATTTCTATGAAATGAATTTCCAGAGTTTACAATAAGTCTTGGCAGGAAACAAATCACTCATTGAATACCCATACGTCTATTCAATAAATTGTCACCTAACATTTATTGTATGAACCGATACTTCATTCCTACTTTCATTTTTCTGGCTGCAGGATTATTCAGCCAGGATGTTTTATGGCCTACACGAGTCAGTAAACTATACTCGTCCAATTTTGGTGAAAACCGGGACGACCATTTTCATATGGGTCTGGATATTAAAACCAATGGAGTTATTGGTCAGGAAATTCTGGCTGTGGAAGACGGTTTTATTCACCGTATGACATCCAACTATAACGGTTACGGGAAAGCACTTTACCTTACCACCATTTCTGGGCACGAGGTAGTTTATGGGCACCTGGATTCCTTTACACCCATTTTGGACAACGTTTGGCGATTGCAGCAGGCAAAACGGAGGAGTTATAGGGTAGACGCACATTTTTCCCGTCGGGAATTCCAAGTGAAAAAAGGAGATGTGATTGGATACTCAGGTAACACAGGAAATTCATTTGCACCTCATCTTCATTTTGAATACCGGAGTGGTAAAAGTATACCATTGAACCCGCTGACCCATGCATTTGATCTTCCAGATCATGTGATGCCTATTCCTAAAAAACTGGCTCTTATCCCTATCTCCCAAGGTTCTCTTGTAAATGCAAGTCCGCTAACACAAACTATTCCAATTTATCGAGATAACTCAGGCGTGTATCATTTTGCGGATACAGTTAGTGTCTTTGGCGAATTTGCATTTGCCATTCAAGCGGTGGATAAACGGGAAGGGGGAAATAATATTTATCAATTCCATCGAGCTGAATTATTGATCGATGGTAAAATGAAGTATGAGCTGGATTATACCAGAATTCCGTTCAGGGAGGGGAAATTTGCAGGCACCGTTATTCAATATGATTTGAAACGGCAAAACTTGGGCGAATTCCAAAAATTATATCGACTTGAAGAGCATAAGAAAATTTCTATCCATACCGAAAATGATTCAGGAATTCTTCAGCTGTTACCAGGTTTCCATTCTGTTACAATTAACATTTTTGATGCAAAAGGAAACAAGGCAGTGGTTCGTGGAATGATAGTTGGCACTTTTCCCATGACCATAGATGTAAAAGAAATCTTCCGTGATAGAAAAGTTATCACACTGGTATTATCTCCAAAACGAGGCGGCTTACCCATTCGGGATGCGGTGGTTTATAATTTCACTCCCTACGGGTTTCCTGATGAGAAAGTTGAAATTATCCATGCGGAACAGGTCAAAAAGGATCTCCATATAACGCTGCCATTAAAATCTATACGTGATCGAATTTTACAAATTATTGGAATTAATCAACTTGGCGGTATGGTGAGTCCTTACCATTGGAGTTCAATGACACCTAAATTAAGTGTAATTGATATTCGCCCAAATCTAAAAATCGCCAACACGGAGCGTGGGCTATTTTTTCAAGTTGAAATGGATCAATATGTTCCAGCACAAGCCAGCATGAAATTGGCAAATGATAATACATTTATGTCTTATCCATTGGAGCAAATCGGACCCAATACATTTCTCACGGAACGTCTTTCTCATCATGTTGTCAATGATATGAAATATGTGGATGTGGAATTATCCGACAAAGGACAAATTCGGGAAACACGTTTTCATTATCAACTCACTGCCACAGGCCCAGGAAAAGAATCTAGCATTATTTCCAATGACCGGAATTGTTCCATCCAGACCCAGCCCAATACATTTTACCAGACCAATGTAATCTGGATAGACCAGGTAAAAGAATTTGTTCCGGTGAAGGATGGTTTTCATTTATCACCTGTTTATCAGCTCCAACCCTACGATCTTATGCTCAAGAATAAATTTCGAGTTTGGATTCAGTATGAGCGCGATCTGGCAGCACACACAAACCTTGGGATCTATTATTACGATCAAAAAGGAGGGGAATGGGTTTATACACCCACAGAGAATAATCAGCGAAAACAGATTCTTTCGGCTGAGTTAAGCGAAATGGCTGCAGTTACAGTGATCCAGGATCTGGATTCCCCTCAAATTAAAAACATGTTTCCAGCTAACAGCGCCCGGTATCAAATCCAAGATGTGAATGAAATTAAAATAGTTGTGGATGACCCTATTTCGGGGATCGAATCTGAGGAAGCATCTTTTGATCTTTTGTTTAATGATACCCCCATATTTTCCGCCTATCAACCGGTCAAAAAAGAAATATCATATCCCTTTAACCAACCTTTAACAGCAGGCCAACACAAGATTGAATTTAAAGTGCGGGATCGGATGGGCAATGAGTCCGCCGAAACCATCTACTTTGTTGTTTATTAATGTTTTTCCCCTACAAAGATGATAACCCAAGGGTTCTATTTCCCTTTGTGACTTTTGGTATCATTATTTTAAATGTGCTCATTTTTCTCGGTCAATTTTGGATCTCCAGCAATGATCCAGATATAGGTAAATCTTTGGTTTATATGTACGGATTTGTTCCTGCTGAATTCAATCCACTCACTATTTTTACATCCATGTTCATGCATGGTGGATTTGCTCACATTATAGGTAATATGTGGTTTCTATACATTTTTGGAGATAACGTTGAGAGCATTTTAGGACATGTTAAATATTTCATGTTTTATTTGGCCTGTGGTATTGGAGCAGCCTTGGCGCAATTTTTTGTTGAACCCGCTTCCCAGGTTCCAATGATTGGAGCGAGTGGTGCCGTTGCCGGTGTTTTGGGGGCCTATATGATCCGGTTTCCCAAGGCGAGGGTTCATGTTCTGGCTGTGATTATAATCTTTATTACAACATTTGTAGTCCCCGCACAAATTGTGCTTGGGTTATGGTTTTTAATGCAATTAAGTGGTGGACTTGGTAGTTTGGGGGTTGATACAACTGGTGGTGTTGCCTGGTTTGCTCATATTGGCGGATTTATAATCGGCGTAACCTCTTTAAAATATTTTCAAAATTTTCGAATAGAATAAATATGAAGCAGAAACTAGTTCAAGCTGCTATGGATATGCGGAATCATGCACATGCACCTTATTCCAATTATCGCGTGGGTGCAGCGGTAGAAACCGAATCCGGGGAAATCATAGGTGGTTGTAATGTTGAATCTTCCAGTTATGGACTGACTTGCTGTGCAGAACGGGTCGCCCTTTTCCGCGCCCTTGCCGAAGGACATACTTCCTTCAACGCCCTAGCTGTTGCCACAGAAAATGGCGGTTCACCTTGTGGTGCTTGTCGGCAGGTAATTTGGGATCTTTGTAAAGAAATTCTAGTGCATATTTGTGATAAAAACGGATTGCTGAAGACATTTTCATCTTCGGAACTTCTACCCGACGCATTTGATGATTCACATTTAAAATGAATACAATAATTATTGGGATCGCCGGAGGAACCGGATCTGGCAAAACATCACTGGCAAAAGGAATTCTTTCACAATATGGTGAAGGTGAAGTGGCGGTTATTGAACAGGATTCGTACTATAATGATCTCTCTCATATTCTATATGAAGAACGGGTGATTCAGAATTATGACCATCCGGATTCCATTGATATTGAACTTTTTGAATCCCATTTACAGGGCTTACTAAATGGCGAATCAGTAAATATCCCAACCTATGATTTTTCCACCCATGTCCGGATGGATAAGACCACCACTATTACACCACATCATGTGATCGTTGTGGAGGGTATTCTCACACTTCATTATACCCAACTTCGCGATTTATTTGCTATAAAGATCTTTGTGGATACGCCGGCTGATATTCGTTTTATACGACGGTTAACACGGGACATCCATGAGCGGGGACGGACACCAGATTCGGTAAATAAACAATATTTAGCAACTGTACGACCTATGCATGATCAATTTGTGGAACCGTCCAAATATTTTGCAGATCTTATCGTTCCAGAAGGCGGAGAGAATAAAGTCGCTGTTGATCTTATTCGAACAAAAATAAATTCAATCTTAAAAAAACTATGACGCTTACCCCCAAGGACGCAGGATGGATCGAAGTGATTTGCGGTAGTATGTTCTCCGGAAAAACAGAAGAACTAATTCGACGGCTCCGCCGCGCCCAGATTGCTCAAATGCCCACTATAATTTTTAAACCGCGAATCGATTCCAGATATAGCGAAACTCACATAGTGAGCCATAACAAGATGAAATTGGAGTCTCATCTTGTAAATACGCCACAGGAAATATTACATCTGGCTGAAAACGCCAGTGTCGTGGCAATTGATGAAGCACAATTTTTTAATGATTCTATTTTAGATGTTTGCAAAACACTTGCCAGACAGGGGAAACGTGTGGTAGTAGCAGGATTGGATACAGACTATCGTGGCGTTCCTTTTGGTCCCATGCCCCAACTTATGTGTGAGGCGGATTATCTCGATAAACTCCGGGCTATCTGTGTACAATGCGGAAATCCGGCTACCTACACACAACGGACTTCAAACGACACGGGACAAGTTGTGATTGGCGAATTAGATAAATACGAAGCACGTTGCCGGAACTGCTATCAATCACCGGAGGATGAATAATGAATCTAATTAGTTTAGCCGGCTTAGTGACCCTGTTGGGAATCGCTGTGGCTTTATCTTACAATTTTAAACAAATTAAACTGAGACCAATTCTTTGGGGACTTAGCCTGCAATTTTTATTTGCATTAATTATTTTAAGAGATGATTATTTAAGTTTTACAGGTATGGGAGTTTTAGGATTACTCTTAATTACCTACCTTCTCCAAAAAGATGATAAAAAATTAGGAGGTGGAATTCAAAGTGTTGTAATTCTAGCAGGTGGTGGAATTGCAATAGGATATGGAATAACTTTTCTTGGGATATATATTGGATTATTATTAATCATTCTATTACTTATAATGCTTTTAAATAGTTGGCTGAAGTGGACTCAAGACTATCAACGCTATATAAGTGCCTTACTTGTAATTGTAACTATTAGTTATATGATTCACCATGATATAACCGGTCAATATTTTTTTAAAACATTTAGTGATAAAATAGCCTACTTTTTAAGTCTGTCTGACTATGGTGCACAATTCCTTTTCGGAAATTTGGCTAATGGAGAGCATTTTTTTACTGCACCTAATTCAAGTTGGCCCGGATTTGGATTTCAATTTGCTTTTAAAGTTTTACCTACAATAATCTTTTTCGGTGGTTTCATGAGCGTCCTTTATTACTATGGTATTATGCAAAAAGTTATTCAAGCTATCAGCCATTTTATGCAATGGACTATTGGAACAAGCGGCGCAGAAACATTATCCTGTAGTGCCAATATTTTTGTCGGTCAAACAGAGGCGCCCCTATTGATAAAACCTTTTTTAGACCAAATGACAAAGTCTGAATTACTTACTATTATGGTGGGTGGATTCGCTACTATTGCGGGAGGAGTTTTGGCTGGATATATTTCTATGGGAATACCAGCAGGTCATTTAATTGCAGCAAGTGTTATGTCGGCTCCTGCAGCGCTTGTTATTGGGAAAATTATTTATCCAGAAACAGAACACTCAGTTACGGCGGGTGATGTTGCTTTACCAGAGATATATGTTGGATCAAATGCGATTGAAGCAGCATCAAATGGCATCACCGATGGGATGAAACTGGCAGTAAATGTTGGTGCCATGCTTATCGGATTTATTGCATTAATTGCTGTAGTAGATCTTACTTTAAATTGGATAGATGGGCTAATCGATGGACTTTGGTTTAAAGGCGAATATGTTGAATATGTTACAGCTGGACTCTCGCCTGCAAAAGGTGAATTTGTTGGCTATTTTCCTGGTTCTTTGCAAAAATTATTCGGGACAGTTTTCTCACCACTCGCTTATTTGATGGGTGTCCCTTGGGATGATGCCACCGCTGTTGGTAACCTTCTGGGAATTAAAGTTTCATTGAATGAATTCGTCGCTTTTGGTACGCTGGGTGGATACATCAGCGATGGAATCATTAGTGATCGAGCAGCAATAATTTCTACATACGCTTTATGCGGATTTGCTAATTTTTCATCCATCGGAATTCAAATAGGCGGCATAAGTGCTATTGCACCAAAAAGGAAAGCTGATTTAGCAAGAGTGGGGATCAGGGCAATGTTTGGGGGAGCAATCGCTTCTTGGCTTACAGCAACCATGGCTGGGATTTTACTTTAATTAAGAAATTGGGCAACAAATGAAGTTATTGATAATGGGACCTCCCGGTGTGGGAAAAGGGACTCAAGCAGACTGCATTAAAAATGAATTGATGATTGTGCATCTTTCTACCGGTGAAATTCTCCGAGCAGAAGTTGATGCGAAATCTGTAATTGGGATTAATGCTAAACTTTATATGGATTTCGGGCGACTTGTACCTGATAATATTCTAATAGAAATTGTGACAGAGCGCATCTCAAAATCGGATTGTCAAAATGGCTATATATTAGATGGCTTCCCCAGAACTCTACCCCAAGCCAAAGGATTGGATAAAATGATGCATTCTATCGGACATGATTTGGATTGTGCTATCAGTTTAACTGCGAATAAAGATGAATTGTTGGATCGACTTATCAAACGCGGTGAAGAATCCAGTCGGAGCGATGATACCCCAGATGTGATTCGGAATCGCCAAAATATTTATTGGGAACAAACAGCACCGTTATTAGACTTTTACCATGACAAAGGTATCCTGAAAGAAGTGGATGGCCTTGGTGAAATACCGGAAATCACTAAACGAATATTAGACATTTTAAAATAAAATGCTAAAAATTGGACTCACAGGCGGAATAGGAACTGGAAAAAGCTCTGTCAGTGCCCTGTTTAAAGAATGGGGTGCTTACATTTTTGATGCGGATGTCGTGGCAAAAGATATTATAAATAACAATGATACTGCCCAGGCTGAACTTATTGCTGAATTTGGTACAGATGTTCTAGGGACTGATAATAAGATTGATAAAAAGAAACTGGCACGGATTTCTTTTTCAGATGAAGATCATCAACTTCGGCTCAATATTATTATCCACCCTTATGTATTTAATGAAATAGATTCTACTTTTGATAAAGTGTTGGCAGATGGAAATCATGAAGTGTTTGTGGTGGATGCAGCTTTGATCTATGAATCTGGTGCAGACACACACTTGGACTATGTGATTGTTGTAACATCCCATTTAAAAATTCGGACGGAACGTGTTATGACCCGCGGTGGACTCACTTTAGATGAATTTCTCCAAAGAGTCGAACTCCAATGGCCCGATGAAGATAAAGTCCATATGGCTGATTTCGTGATTCATAACAATAGTACAGAAGAACATCTGGCAGCGGAAGCAAAAAAGATTTATAACCGGTTGGGTTAATTATAATTATTTCCGCAATGCTAGGGGTTTATCCAACACTTCTTTTAATATAATGGCTTTCTTCAAGGATTTATTGGAATTAAATAAGTAAGATCGAAGTGCGTTCTTTTCGGTCCATTTTTTGCCAAAATGCAACTCTTTGCGATTTGCCAAATTGGAATGATAAATATTTTCTTCAAAGACTTCCGAACGTTCATCAATGTGAGATGAATGTTCTTCAATATGTTCGGGCACATTGTAAGGCTCCGATTCCACAGTCTCTTCTACAGAATCCTGCACAGGGGGGACTTCCGGTTCTCCTTTAAATGCTTGTCCAAATAGATCACTAAGCATGGAGTCAAGGTTGGGTTGTGCCCCTTCGGCAGGTGAATCCTGAGGCATATCCCAATCCGGATCTGATTCGATATCTCGACGCTTTGCATCCTGATTACGTTTTTTCATGTATCCAGAAATCAAATAAAGAAAAAGTATGCCCAGCCATTCCATATTAAATCTCCGGCCTTTCTAATAAATATAAAACGCCATTTGAAAACACTTCATCCAAACCAGGAATCCAAGAAAATGGATTTTTCATTTTTGGTAATCCAAACCGAAATGAATATGCCGGACGAACAAGCCACTTACTTTCTTTTTTTACATGGTAGCCAATTGATTTTACCAGGTTTCTCATTTGACGAATTGATATTCTAGTTTCTTTTGTGGATATTAGGTAATTGATTTTATTTACAGGACAACTAATCAAATTCAAATATGCTTTGTAAATAAAATTCGGCAAAACATGTAGATAAGGGAGTTTCCCCAACAGCGTTGGGACAGTTTGTTGATGTCCTGCGTAGGCACAATACTTGGGAGGAAATGACACAAACAACTTTCCTCCCGGTTTCAACAAATTGAATATATTCGCTAAGGCTGTTGTCTTGTTTTCAATATGCTCAATCACGTCACGAATCACAATAGTATCATATTTTTCAATGATTTCATTTGAATAGGAATCCGGTTCACAAATATTCGCCTGAAATAGATGAAATGCATTGGGTTCATTCAACAAAAGTGCATTATTAAACCTAACATCTGAGAGTTCTAACTCCGAGCAAATTGCACCCTTATTTTGATAGAATTTAAGCAATCCTGCTTCGGCACATCCAATTTCCAAAATTCGTTTACCGGTAACATTAGTGTCACCGATAAAATCGAAAAGAAAATTTTCACCATACCATTGTTGCTCACGGTAACACCGCAGGCAACGATCCGAAACCTGATCAGCCACTTGTGTTGGAATGGAAATATCCAAAACAGGATTCTTTATTAATATTTAGTTATTTTGGACAGGATTATCGTCAGATGTTTCAGCATCGGAACCTGCAATAGCATCACGCATACCTGTATCAGATTTAATATTTTCCATCTTATAATAATCCAAAATTCCTAGATTGCCATCCCGAAATGCCTGCGCCATAGCTTTGGGTACTTCGGCTTCGGCTTCAACAACCTTTGCTTTCATTTCCTGGGTTTTGGCTGTCATTTCCTGTTCTTCGGCTACAGCCATGGCACGGCGGGTTTCTGCTTTCGCTTGGGCCACACGTAAGTCTGCCTCTGCCTGATCTGCCTGTAAAGATGCACCAATATTTTTTCCCACATCCAAGTCGGCAATATCAATGGAAAGAATCTCGAATGCGGTTCCAGCATCTAATCCCTTTTCTAATACAGTGCGGGAAATATTGTCTGGGTTTTCCAATACAGCAGAATAATTGTCTGCAGAACCGATTGCGGAAACAATGCCTTCACCTACACGAGCAATAATGGTTTCATCTGTAGCACCACCAACCAATCCGGGAATATTTGTCCGCACCGTTACACGGGCACGGGCTTTGAGTTCAATCCCGTCTTTGGCAACTGCAGCAAGGAACCCTTCCATGGGTGCATTAATCACTTTGGGATAAACAGAAGTTTGTACCGCTATTAGAACATCTCGTCCGGCAAGATCAATTGCAGTGGCTGTTTCAAATGTAAGCGGAATATTTGCCTTGTCAGCAGCTATCATGGCAGACACAATATTTTGAACTTTCCCTCCTGCGAGATAATGTGTTTCCAGCATGTCAGGGGCAATGTTCACTAATCCTGCTTTATGGAGATTGATCACTCCATCAGTAACCAACCTTGGTGATATTTTTCGCAATCGCATGCGGATTAAATCCACAATTCGGATCCGACCCAACCCAAGAGATACGATACCTTGTATCCACATTCCAACAGGGACAAAATACAAAATTAAGATCACCGCAAAGGCGATCATCGCTAACATTAACATTTGGACTACAGGCATAATATTGCTCCTTTTTTATTCTTTAATTAATTCTCGTACAAGGATTCGGTTTCCATCAACAGATATGACTTTGATTTCTGTGCCCTTTTCAATGAATTCTCCTTC
>JABHKE010000041.1 GCA_018692355.1 Fidelibacterota bacterium | reverse complement strand
CATCACTTGGCATGAAAGGCAACCAGGAAAATGCCTTTGCTATCCATGAATTTTTATAATTGTTGTACCAGTCAAAATCAGTATAACGTATTTTGTATCCGCCAACCAGATTCATTACATCTCGATAATCAAAGCTCCGGGGATAATATTCTTTTGTTCGCGGATCTACACCCTCTGAAATTGAATGTGCCCATGAAAATGAGCCATACCAATTTTTGGAATATTTTTTCTGGAGGTATATTTCCAATCCACTTGAACGACCTTCTCCAGCATTGACTCGGTTATACCTATTCAAACTATCCCTGCCATCAGAACCAGTTAACATTTCAAATGTCACCATATCCGCATACTCTTTTACATAATATTCCAAAGTGAGCCGTGTATCGGAAGAAAGAAAGTATTCGAAGCCACCTACAATTTGATCTGTGAAATAATTTGTCAATTCAGAGGGGGTTCCTCGCGTTGAATTTAATTGGGAATTGAATGGCGCTTGAAAATATCGGCCAGCAGAAAGGTTAAATTTCCAAATCGGTGAAAGATGATATTTAAATCCAAATCTTGGCGAAAAATCAGATTCATCAGTGAAGGTCATATAATCAAAACGACCACCTATGGATATTTCCACCTTTTGAAGTGGGTTTAAGTTAAAATGAAAAAATCCGCCAACTTTGTTATACTCTAATAATGCATTCGTTTTTAATGTATCTAGAGTGCCAACTGAATCAATAATTGTATAGAAATATTGCTTACCAAAATAGGTTGTATCAAATTTAACTTTTGTTATCAATTGCGGAATTTCAGATTCGCTTAAAGAATAACCGTAAATATATGTAGGATTATTCTTGTACCAGTTGTCAAAATCTAATTCCACATGCTTTGCAGATAGCCCGGAACTGATTTCCACGTTATCAAATAATTTATAAACGACCTCGCTACGAAAAGAATAATCACTTTCCAAATCATTATTCCGGTAATAGTAATTTCGGGTTGGATTGTCATTTAATTCATATACATTCGTGTTCAGGTGTACTAAAGATCTTCCAATTGAACTTTGAAAATATCCCTTTTTTGAAAACAGGTTTTTGTATGTCACACCTAATGTGGTCTGCCAGGATGAATAATCCACATTTTCTGCCCCTCGAAGCTGCGGATTGTCTTCTCCTTCAATATTAATCTTATCAATACCGCCAATAAAATTGATATAGATTTTTTGAGTGGGGGACAAATGGTATGCAATTTTGCCTTGACTGGACCAATACTCTGGAATTGCCTGCATGCCTGTTGAAGATATTACAAAATCAAGAAAAGATCGTTTCAAGGAATAAAAATAGGAAGATTTTGGAGATAAAGGGCCTTCAAAAGTAAATCCAAAACCTGCCATATTTATATCCATTTGTTGATGGTGGGAATGATTATTCCCTTCCCTAAGTGTCACATCCATTACGGATGAAAGTTTTTCACCATATCTCGCAGGAAAAGCCCCTGCATAAAAATCAATCCGTTCTATGAATTCTGTATCAACCATGGTTATTGGTCCGCCACCCTTTCCTTGCTCCGGATAATGATTTGGATACGGAATTTCCAAGAAATCCATAACAAATAAATTTTCTCCATAGGAACCGCCGCGAACAATAATTTCATTGCTCTGATCTGATCCGGACACTACGGAAGGTAAAGCCTGCATCATGGTCATAATATCATAACTCCCAACTGGGTCTGAACGAATTTCTTCAATATCTACTGTTCTACTACTTGTAACCGCATCCTTCATATTTTCAAAATATGTTGCTGTTACTTCAACACCATCTCCTTCAAGTATACTCTGATTCAGGCTAAAATTAATTGTTGTAGTTCGTTTTGGTACAACATGAACATTAGATCGATTCACAGATTTATAGCCAATCATTGTTACATAAATAGTATAACTCCCAACAGCTAGATCATCTAAAATAAAATTTCCAAATTGATCGGTCGCTGCTCCCATGCTAGTACCTTTCACCATTACATTAACACCTATCAAAGGTTGATGAGTAGATGCATCGCGGATGTGTCCGGATATAGATCCAGTTGACCCGACCAATAATTCAATCAATAATAATAGTGTAAGATATATTTTCATAAATTCAAAATAAGATGTTAGGTGGTGTTAACTAATCTAAAAAATATAGTTACAGTCTGTCACAAAAAAAAGCCCCATCACGATTATCGAGACAGGGCCATAGTGGCGATTTGTTTAAATAAACTTACTGTTTAAGCCTGTAAGTACAGCCTTCCATAGTTTTTAGGAATTTTTCAACCTGGTTTTCGGTATGAAATAATTCATCCATAGGCACAAAAACATCACTTGGATATTCAACTGGATTATAATCTCGTAAGAAGTTTGATTCCAATTTTAGAACCATATCACGGATAACCATAGGTGGAATCTCTTTATGTCGCATAAAGTTGATTTGCAGGTTCAATTGCCCCGTGGATGTCATATGGAAAAGTGGCAATGGACCTTCATCTGAATTACATCTAAAAGTGAGCGTTCCATGATCTCCACCTCTTCCCCAGGAAATGTCATCTGCGTGCCGTTCTGAAAAATCGATAATGGAGACACCAACCTTCGCAACCTCTCGGCTACAATTATCCCGAAGATGCTCAATGAATTGATTTTTATTCCAATTTGACATGTACGAATCCCCCGTAAATATGTCGTTTTATAGTAATTAGGCGAGATTGAATTTACAATGAATACCGCCATTTATAAAAGAATCCTGTTTACTTTTTATTTCCTAACCAAACCAAATAATATTTATTTTGAGTCTCCGACTGTTCTTTTATGATTTGTAAACGATGTTTATATTTTCTTTAATAGATCATCAATTGTTATATACTCTCTTTTACAGTGATACTGATATCTTTAGCCGTATTCTATTCCTAAACCAGTCGAGATCCTTTGGTATTGTGGAATCAGCCTCCCAACTTTGATACAGTGGAATGATAATCGGTCCAAGTTCGATTCCGGCGGCAGTATATTGCTGTGTTCCAAAACCGGGACTGCCAGCAATATCAAAGAAAATATTTCCAGGAAAAACGGGTAAAGATTGATCAATTTTGATTTGCCAGAACATTTTATCTGTGGAAAGTGTTGAATCAACTATAATCCCTCTCATACCGGAACCATGGTAGGTATTATGAAGCACTTTAAAATCGCTGCTGGTCCCTCCCATTCTGTCAATCACGAGTTGTTCGAAGTCGGGATCTACAGTTCCACTCAGGTAATAACGGTATTGCAAGGGAATATTATTAGAAACCAAAAAGGATCCAAATCCGGCAGATAGTGACGTTTTAATCTTTTTTGACGCCCTGTAGGTAAACCCGGAATTCAAGCTGCCCTTCAGGAATCCATTACCCATTTTAATCTGTGAACTGATAGAATAACTTTTAAAGATACTTGGACGCCATCGTTTCTCGAGTTTTATGGAAGCCACTACAAATTCTCCTGAATTGTAAAGTTCCGGATCCAACGCGTCGCTATTGAGATTATGATAAAAAATATCAGCATCCACTTTTGATATTGGGCTTTTAGACAGTGGCTTTTTCATGGTTCCATTGAAACCCAGGTGCAACCCGCTCCTGCCAGCATTAGTACCAATATTTAAACTCCACGAACCTGAATGGAAAAATGGTATTTGATCGAAACCCTTGCTGAGCAACAAACCGCCAACCGGTTTATTGTTCTTGAAGTCATACATCAGATTCAATCCCACAGAACGCTTATCGTACCCGGGTAGAAAACCGTTCAATAAAAACAGACCCGGCGTAAATCCATTGTAGGTATTATATGAAAAAAGCCAGGGCACAACGTAAATATCCCTATCGTAGTAACTCGGTTTATCAAAAATAAAATGTGTTTTTATTCCTCGCCGGGTAGCATTGTTTGTGCGATCAACATCAGGCATATATTGATCCGGGTCAATCGTGGCACTGGCGGAATTTGGGGGCGCATCCAGTTGGGTGATTTGTTCATTTATGCTAATCCATGACCTGCTGATCTCTTCTCCTGATTCATCATAAAAAGAAATTTCCACAGGTACATTGAAGGTCCCGAAATTCGTTAACCAAAACATGCTGCCCTTTTTTGAAATACCAAAATCAATATAACTGGTTTTTTCAAACACGTTTTCAAAAAACCATGTGATATCTTCATCAATATGCTTATCAAAAAAGAATTTGAGATCATCTGGCTGAGGATGACGAAACTTCCAGGTCTCATAGAAATCCTGCATGATATCATCCATTTTTTCTTCGCCAAGATAATGCTGTAAAAAACGCATCATTACAGCAGTTCTCGTATAATTCTGACCATAATTACTATTATTAAAATTATCAGCAGCAGAAATATTCAAAGGCTGGGCATCTTTGCTTTTTCCAATCCCTGCAAAGGCTAAGTAGTGAAAAGAATGAATGTCAAAGGTTTTGCCTACTCCAAGTTTATTCTGGATAAAATCCTGCAGGAGAACTTGATTATTTCTTTCATAATACTTTTTTTCCCAATACCGAATGTTCGTGTATTCATTTAAGCCTTCATCCATCCAGGTATGGTCACGCTCATTATTCCCCAATATACCGTAAAACCAATTATGCCCTACCTCATGCATAATAACAAACTCTAAGAGATCTGCCGAGCCAGATCTGGAAATGACCGTAATATTTGGGTATTCCATTCCTCCACCAGCGGACATGTCACCATCAACAGCAGTGATATGATTGTAAGGATAATCTCCATAGAACCTGCTGTACCAAAATCCTGCATCATGTAAATACTCAATTGAAGATTTCCAAAGCTTGCCATTTTTAGGTAGGTACATACTCCATAAAGTGACCTGCCTTGTAGAATCTTCCAGCCACAGTTTTCCTTTTTGTACGATCCAGTAAGGATCAGCAAACCAGGCAAAATCATGAACTTTATCCTGTCTGAAGTGGACCGTTTTCACGACCACTGAATCTTCAGATTCCGCATGCGTATCTTTCTTTTTCTTTTTTGCCTTTTTACTTTCTTTCTGTAATTTTTTTATAGCTTTCTTGAATTCCTTATCTTCTAGCGTATTCAAGGAATCACCTATACTAGCCAAGGAATCCAGCCACGCAAGTTCAGTCTCACTATTTACTAAATCTCCAGTAGCCATAATCCTGTAATTTTTAGGCAAAGTTATCTTAACATCAAAAGATCCAAATTCACTATAAAACTCTCCCATATTCAGATACGGCATAGGGTGCCAGCCGTCCTTGTCATACACAGCCGGTTTAGGATACCACTGAGTTATTTCATAGTGCTTTCCTGTATGCCCAAGGCGTGAGATTACTTCCGGTAGTTTTATAAAAAATGGTGTCTCAATGGTAACAGTTCCCTTTGGCGGCAAGGGCTTGGGCAAGGTCACTTTTGCAACATCAATCCAATTCGTATGAAACTGCCATTCTGTATCGATGCCATCTATGGAAAAATCCAGGCTGTCAATATAGCCTCGATCTTTTTCCTTGGTATACTTAAAACGGGTGCTGCCCAGACGTAGAAATTGCTTCGCTAATGCACTGGAATCATTCTTATAGGCATTGGGCCAAAGGTGGAACCAGATAAAGTTCAGTGTATCCGGTGAATTATTGGTGTAGGTGATCTTTTCGTAGGCGGAAAGAGTATGCGCCTTGTCATCCAATTCTACACTGATATCATAAGCAACGTGTTGCTGAAAATAATCTTTTTCAGATAGAACAAAGGTTAGGAATAAAAATGGGAATATTCGTTTTTTCATTTTTTAATGCTTTAAGAATTTATTATCGAGATTAAACAGAAATTGTAATGGTAGCAGTGGAATTAAAATTAATTTAAATATTATTTTGATTTTTCCGTCTTCAATGATTGCCCTTCCCAACATTCATCGTTTTCATTTGCACGTCCCCGCCAAATTTCTTTACTAATTCTTCTTGTATAATTTCCTGGCCACGAACTGGATCAATATCTTCCGGCATGTTAAACATCATATTCCCGTCTTCCAGATCCTGGCGAATTAATTTCCGAAAGGCTTCTTCGCTCTCGTTAGAATCTGCTATCCGAACACTAACCCGTACCAGGTTATCATCCGAATCTCGATCCACAAATTTATGCATGGGGTCAATCCCTGCTTTGATTGGTTTTTGATCTACTTCAACTGTAAAAATTGTTAAAGAATCTGTAATCAAAACCTTTTCTAAATAAATGGGAATTTCTTCCATATCTCCATTAACCAGCGTTTCACCTAAAACACCGATCTCCAACCAGTCGTTGAGCTCAGCATTGGTTTGATTTCCTAAACTGTCGGAGTAGACTTTTTTCGCTTCCACTTCAATAGTAACTGTAAACGTTCCGTCTCCATTCTCAACTGCTGAAGCTTCTTTCGCTTTGTTCTCGTAAAGGGTGATCTTTTCAAACGTATCGGTAATGAGGTATTGCAAGTCATCCGGTGTATCTTCCCGAATTGTTTTTACAAATTCACCAATGTTGGTGTAAGGGTTTGATTGATATCGAAACTTGTCAATGAATCTTCCCAAAGCGCTATTGAACACATCCTTGCCAATGAAATCAGATAGAGTGTACATCATGAGCCCTGCTTTGTTATAATGGATGTAGGAATGACCTTCTGTCTGAACGATTGTCGGCTCAAATTTCTGTTCCTGATACCTACCATTAAGATACTTATCCAGTTCATATTTCAGAAATTTCCGGAGTTGTTTCTCTCCTTTCTCTTTTGCCAATAGTGATACTGCAGAATATTCCGCCAATCCTTCACTTAAGAAAGCTGAACCTTGAACATTCCCACCAGAAACCTGGTGCGGCCACCACTGATGTCCCATTTCATGAGCCGTAACCCAAAATGGCATATCTAAATCTTCCGGATCATCAGGGTTCACATCCAACACAAACCCTATGTTCTCTGAAAAAGGAATGGTATTTGGAAATGAAGCGGCATAACTGCCGTAGGGAAATTCCAAGATCCTGCATTGCCGGTACGGGTAGGGGCCGTACAGCTCATTATAATACTCTATAGATTTTTTCATACCTTCCATAAGTTTATCCACGTTGTACGTATGAGTTGAATGATGGTACACTTCCAAATTAATCCCATTCCATTCTTCTTGTATTACCTCATATCGTGCAGAAACAAACGCAAAGAGATTGTGAATCTTTTGGTCCATTTTATAATGAAAAAATCGTCGACCATTTTCTTCCCATTCTTTTTGAATGTAACCGGGCGCCATAGCAATCTGATCCATGTCAGTGCTCATGATTACATCAAAATCCACCCAATCAGCATCATCACCAAGAATACCATGTTTGTTCCCTTCCACATCATCATATTTAGGCATGGGGTCTTGAGTCTCGGATAAGTCATATTTCTTCCGGGTGCGCTTAGAGCTTAATTCTCTTCCAGGATTGTACCCAAAGTCAGGAAACAAATCGCCACTCCAGATCATGGTACCGTTTTCTACCACCGTCCGATTGACCCCACCATTGGAAAAACCGGTTCGCTTTCTTTCTCCTGAAAATTCCAGGGAAAATTCATCTTCTGGTTGAATAGGAGGATCAAAAACGAACATATCCCAACCATAACTGGAATCCGTAAAAACAGTCT
>JABHKE010000139.1 GCA_018692355.1 Fidelibacterota bacterium | reverse complement strand
CTATTTTTTGGCAGCTTTCCGTTCACGAGTGATCTTTCAAGTTCCCAGATCTCTACCTGTCGCGATCCATGAGAAAGGAAATCAATACCAAAGGCAATAACTGGGCCTTGAGCTTTTGTTTCACCGTTTTCATTTGGGACATCCAAAAGCCCCGCAAAGGTGATCCGTGGTGACCAGAAAAAATCAGGATATTCCTGTTCCAAATTCTCAATCATTTGATTCACATCCATTAAAGCCAAGTCATTAGGCATTAACTGGCTTTCTTCACTATAGGCCCGTGTGACAACTTTTTCATGGCCTGTTAATATGACGGCAGTATCAAGAATTAAACTGTTCATCGTACCTTTCATAAAGCCAATTGTGAAAATAACCATGGCAACGGTGAGGGTAATAACCAAAACGGGGAACAGACTTCGGGAACGATCCCGGAGCAATCCTTTGGTCAAAAACTTGATCATGCCACTGCCTTGCCTCGCAAGGCATCCGTAGGTTTCATACGGGCAATTCGTCGTGAAGGCAAGTAGCTCACTATGAGTACAATGATAGATACCAAAATGGTGGTTGATACAACAAGTCCGATGGTATAAACCGGAATCAGACGTTTGGCCACAATCATACCCATTTCTGTGTAATCAATAGGCAGGGGAATTCCATACACACCAAAATACCAGAGCACAGGACCGAAGAAAATCAATGTTGCCACAGCGGCAAGCACCGCATTGAGGCCTCCTTCCAGTGTGAAGAGTCCTACTACTCGGGGGCGTGTCATCCCGATAGCCATGAGTGTCCCTATTTCTCTTCCCCGGCGAAAGATAGACAATACCTGAGCATTGAAGATGCCCATGGCGGCAAGAGCCAAGAGAATTATATACATAACCTGGGCTCCCGGTTTGTCCGCTGCGATGATGGCTTCCATGTCCTGCACCAGGTAGTTGATATCGCGAGGTATCCAGTCCCCTTTGTCTAGAACCGGCGGAAGTCCTTTTTCATAAGTCACATAAGTGGCCTCTCCTTCCATGGCCAGCATGGTTTGTGCTTTTTTAAGCGGTATCCAGATATGGCTCATATCCAGTTTGAAATTCTCCGTATCCATAATATGTACCACGGTTCCTTCATTGGCGTCATAGGTCCGGTCTGCATCCAGCCAGCGAATGGTAAAGACATCACCCACTTCCAGTTTGGTATCGCTAGCCATTCCTTTTCCTATCAGTACCGGTATAGCAATATCATCATGTCCGAAAAGTGCGTCTGTTGGCATATTAACAATATTCTGACCAGGGGGAATGCCTTTCATAATGGCCGGCATGATGCGGCCGCCGGGATAAATGGAAGCCTGGCTTACCAAAACCGGGAACGCTTTTTTCTGATCCACTAGTGATTGTACATCTCCGGGCAAAGCAGAGTGGGCATCTTCAAAGGTCATGGGATCCAGCGGATCATATTCCGGGTGCCAATAGGCGCCGCCGGCGATCTCCGTATCCATGGTAACCTGTTTTGCGTGTTCCAGCATACCATTGTACATGGCCGACATGAACAGGATAAGGAAAAATGAAAAAGCGGTCACAAGAACATTTAGAAAAGTGCGTAACCTGGCGCCCAGAAGATTTTTCAGTGCAATTTTAAAAAGCATCTTTATGCACTGGTCTTGGGATTTTTAATTTTTTCATCTTCAGTTATTTGTCCATCATCCAAATGAATAATCCGTCGCAGGTAGGCCATGATCTTTTCATCGTGAGTAGCAAAAATGAAAGAAGTGGACAGTTCGTGATTTAGCTGTAACATGATTTTCATAATGTGGTGGGAATTCTCCGCGTCCAGGTTAGCGGTGGGTTCATCTGCCAGCACCAATGCAGGCTGGTGTACAATAGCTCTGGCAATAGCGGTCCTCTGGCACTCACCACCGCTGAGCATTGCCGGACGAGAATCACGCTTATCGCTGAGGCCTACCCATTCTATGGCCTGGGTTACTTTTTCCTCCCGTTCTCGGGATTCAACCTTGTTTAAGATCAGAGGTAGTTCCACATTTTCGAATACTGTATATACGGGGAGTAGATTATAACTCTGGAAAATAAAGCCCATATGTTCACGACGGAGTCTAGCCCGGTCGCCGTGGGATGTGTCATTTAAAGCTTGGCCCAGGACGCTTACCTGCCCTTCACTGGGGGAATCCAATCCACCGATAATATTCAGCAACGTAGTTTTTCCGGAGCCAGAAGGCCCAACCAAGCCAGTGAATTCACCTTTGTTCAATTTCAGGTCTACATCCTTTAGAGCGGTGAAAAAATCACCGCCTACGGGGAAACGCTTGACCAGATTATTTATGGTAATGACGGCATTATTTTCCATCTTTTTTCCTTAATGATTGTAAATAAACATAAATTGAAAACCGGTTCCAAATCCTGCTAAGGAATTTGGCATTGTGATCGGTAAATATTGAGAACGTTTTGGGCTAATAGACAAGATGAAATTTAAACTATAATGATCATAGGTACTGCTCCACCGTAGATAATTATAACTGCGGTTCTCTTCCAAATCAAATTGCGAAATGAACATGAGCTGGTGTACCATACCAAGGGGCATGCTGGCCATAAGGGCCGTGTAAGATTGTGATGATTCATATGAATCAAATTTATTGGAAATGGACATATATTCTGCCATGATCAGGATGCCATTAGAAATTGGCAAGGTATAGTCTGCTCCAATTGTAGCCATTATAATATCGGATCTATTAGATTTGATTAAAGCACTCTCATTCCAAAATCCAATAAATCCATCATATCGATAATCAATAGCTATGCGATTGTGAGAACCAGATACTGGAATACCAATTTGGCCAATTACTTTCAGGGACTTTGAAGGATCCTGGTGATAGGTTAATCCCCATTCTCCTGCTGAATTGGAAAGTTCCACTCGACTTCCATAGGAAAGAGTATCCTGATCATTGAGAATTGTCCAAGACCAGATTGATAAGGAATTAGAAGGAAACCACCGCAGTCGGAATGCTTCTACACCGTCAGTTTGTCCGGTGGGATCTTTTAAATCAATCGTATCAAACCAGGAAAGGGAACGTAAAACAAAGGAGGGACCAAATACAATTTTCTGTAAGCCCAGCCGGGCTTCTAATTTTTCGCTGGCGTACCGTACCCAGTAGCGGTGATGAGATTCATTGTTATGCAATAGGGAATCACCGGAATAGGCTCTGTCTAATCGATAGGCCCATTCAATATCTACCAATTGGTTATTGGATAAGTTTTTAAACAGCGAGAGAGTCGGGATATATCCTAAGGTGGACTCCGTTGATGAAAGGCCATCTGGAACATCGTTGCTGGTTAGAGTGCTGGTCCAGAGTTGACCTTTAGCCGAAAATGATTGAGCAAAGCCATTTATATTCAAATTAAACGCTACTAGGATAAGAATTAAATATTGGGATCGGGATATTCTGGCAATCAAAATAGTGGTATTTTAGCTAATATAATCTAAAGATGGTTTTTTTATTTGCCATCTGAATTTATTCTCTCAAAACCTATCTCTAATTATGTTTCTCTGTGGTGATCGCTAGGGAGAAGCAAGCAAAGAGCGGGGAGAAGTGTTAAATCGCAAACTAGGGCAGATCCTATCATACATGCTGATAGTATTCCAAATTGATAAGTAGGTAAAAAAGCGGACAGAACCAAAACTGAAAACCCAGATACCAGAACGATTGTGGTGATCAACAGTGCTGATCCAGTATTCATTATTGTCGCCTTGATAGCATCTTTTCTGCTTAAGCCTTGGGACAACTCGCGACGGTAACGAAGTAGAAAGTGCAAACTGTCATCTACAGCAATACCCAAGGCTACTGAAAATGTCATAGCTGTAGGAGGACGTATAGAGATTTCTAACCAGGCTAATGCCCCAAGCACTGTAAAAATGGGAATCAGGTTGGTGATCAGACTGGCGAAAAGGATTGATTTAGTCCGAAACAGGAATATCATAATAATACTGATAAACAGTAAAGCTATCCCTAGGCTATTGCCCAAAGACTGAACGAGATAATCATTGGTCTTTAGAGCAACAACGGTAGTGCCAGTATATTCAATGGATAGATAAGGAGGAAAGGATCGAGCCAGTGAATCCAGTTGAGTATAAATCTTTTCCATAGCGGAAGAAGTTTTGTTTTCTATCAGACCGGAGATCCGTAGGGTTCTTCCGTCTGGGCTCACCAGTTTAATCTGTTCTTTTGACTGATTTTCAAGCACAATATCAATTGTTTCCTGGGTATAGGATGCGGACATATCATCTCTACGAATTCGTTTAACAGATTCAAGCAGATCTGATAATGAAAAAAAACGACTTTCCTTTAGCTGAAAACGCAGCAGAGATTCAACCTGATTTAAAAAAGGAAGTACATCAGGGTCTACCACATTCTTTGGAGCACCATTGAAATTAGGATCCAAGTGTAGCAAAACTTCGAATGGTAGCACACCGCCAAAATATTTTTCCGTGAGTTTCAGATCATGATAGAGCTTGTTTTGTGGTCTAAGATCATCCATGAGAGATGCATCAGTAGAGATATCTTTAATCTTGAAAATAGATATGGCCGAGATCATCACAGGAATAATTACAAATACCCACGGTCTGTTTAAGATAGCTGTTGAAAGCCATTTCAGAAGATTTGAAAAGGGATATGTTTTTTGGTATTGAAAACCTTTTAGAAGCAGAATGCCTGGTGGAACAACTAAAAGGGATACCAACCAAGCCATCATAACACCAATGGCAATTTCGAAACCAAATTCCTGCACGATTTTGATGGAAGTAGTCATAAGGGCAAGAAAGCCAATGGATGTAGTTATGCTGGTTAAAAATATTACTTTAGACATTTGGACCATAGTTAGTAGCATGGCCTTTTCAGGGTCAGTATCTCCCCGGGAAAGATTCTCTCTAAATCTTGCTTGGATATGGATGGCATCCCCAATCCCAATTATAAAAAGAAGTGTAGGTACGATATATGTCATAATATTGATTTCCAAACCCAAAAGACCCATGAATCCTAAAAGCCATATTACTGTAATGAGAACGGTCAAGATTGGAAGAAGGACTTGAACCCAGTTTCGAAAAAGAAAGCTCAAGATGCATACTAATAAAATGGCTATGGGAGGTAGAAAAAGAAAATTATCTCGGATCATATAGCTTACGTACTCAGTTCGTAAAACAGATACACCGGAATAAGTCCACTCCGGAGATGTTTTAGCAGTCAGAGTTTTGATCTGATTTATAAGTGCTGTTCGATCATGATGGTTGTTGGCAACATCCGTAAGAGTAATTATGATTGCCCCATAATTGAGGTCTTTTGATAATACCCTTGATCCAATTGATGGGTCTTCCTGAATATATTTTAAAGCTTTTAATATGGAATCTTCATCCCAGGGTTTAGTGTCATCATTCAAGTCACCTATCCAGGCTTTAAGATCGATATCACTTAATGTGAAAAGTGATGCAACATTCCTAATATCTGGAAGTTCATCAATTTGATAGACCAGATCCTCCAACTCAATATACAGGTTTTTGTTTAGAGCGTCCTGAGGCTTATAGATAATTGAAATAACATTATCTTCCCGACCAAAAATTTCCTGAAATGAAAAGTATCGAGCAACCATGGGGTCTTTCTGAGAAAAGAGATGCTCAATGGAAAAATCAATTCTGAGATTTGGAATAAAAAGGGTCCAAAACAGTGTCAACCCAGCTACCAGAGTAAGGGTATTTTTTGGATATTTAAGGATTATCTGAAAAAACTTATTTAACATTTTAAAAAATATATTAAGAAAATTATTTTAGTATGTTCAGGCGACACACATCAAGATGTAAAAAGTATCCAAACATAGATGAAAATCAAAATATTAGTATCAATTAAAGTAGCTTAATGAATAAAAAATATTATAAAATATTTTATTCATACAATCAATAAAACTTAATTGATTTTAATCGATTTGAATTTCCTACTACATTTATACTTGATAAAGCCATCGCAGCTTCCGCTATAACAGGATGAAGCACACCAGCAAAGGCTAAGGGGATGGCAACAATATTATAGATAAATGCCCAGAATAAGTTTTGTTTAATTTTTTTGAAAGTAGCATTAGCCAATCGTGTGGCACGTAGGACTGCTTTTAAGTCACTGTGCGCTAAAACAATTTCGCCTGTTTCCATAGCAATATCGGTTCCGCTTCCCATGGCAATACCAACATCTGCTTGTGCTATGGCAGGCGCGTCATTAATTCCATCTCCCACCATTGCTACAACAAATCCTTGATCTTGATATGATGACACAATTGTTGCTTTTTCATCAGGAAGAACTTCTGAATGGGTATGATCAATATTGAGTTGTTTGGATAAGGAATCAGCAATTTCTTTTTTATCGCCGGTGACCAAAACACATGTATATCCGGCTGATTTTAGGGATGAGATCGTGTCTTCAGAATCGTGACGAAGTGCATCTTCAATTTCAAAAATACCGATACATTCATCGTTTAATGCAAGGAAGACAGGTGTTCCTGTCAGATTTAATTCTGTGGTAGAATCTGTAAAAGATGCGTTTCCAACTTTGAGTATTGCGCTCCCATATTTTCCTGAAATACCTTTTCCGGGAACAACTTCGATTTCTGTTACGGGATCCAACCCCATCTCTTTTTCTTCAGCAAGTTTTACAATAGATTTTGCAAGGGGATGAGTGGACTCCTTTTCCATTGATGCCGCCATTCGGATGAGATCATTTTCCATAATTCCAGAAACTTGATGCACGTTTTTTACAACTGGTTTTCCGTTAGTGAGCGTACCTGTTTTATCAAATAGAATCATATTCACTTCATTGAGTCGTTGAATGGCAGCTCCATCCCGAATGAGAATTCCATTCTCTGCTCCCAGTCCGGTTCCTACCATGAGAGCTGTGGGAGTAGCCAACCCAAGAGCACACGGACAGGCAATCACCAAGACCGCTATTGATGCGTAAATTGCCATTCCCATAGGAGATAATTCCAAATTGATCCAAGGCAAGGCGTTAGAAAAAGAATGAGCTAATTGCTTCATTTGAGATGGAAATACATTCCAAATAAAAAAGGTAGATGTCGCGAAAAGCAAAACTACCGGAACAAATATTGCCACCACTTTATCAGCAAAAACTTGTATTGGAACTTTGGTGGTTTGGGCATTTTCAACCATTTGAATCACTTTTGATAAAAATGTTTCAGACCCAATTTTAGTCACTTCAATGTGTAATGAACTGTCACAACAAATGGTGCCACCAATGACTTCATCACCGATAGATTTTGTAACTGGGGCTGACTCGCCAGTAACAATAGACTCATCAAT
>JABHKE010000122.1 GCA_018692355.1 Fidelibacterota bacterium | reverse complement strand
AACAGATCGTCATATACTTCAAATCGTGATAAAGTGGTATCTACAAGACTTTTGGTATCTGCCTTTTTTCTGTTTAATAATTCCGGAAGTTTACGATAAGAATCAGGACCTAAGATTATATCAACATAAGGTCGATTCTCCAATAAATCATGTTTAAGACTTTGGGCCATACATCCCAAAACGCCAATGATTGTATCTGGTTTCTCTTGCTTAATCAAATCATATCTGCCCAATTGCGAATGAACCTTTTCTTCTGCATGTTCCCGAATCGCACAGGTATTTACAAAAATAGCATCTGCTTGATCAATTTTAGGCGCCTTGGCATACCCTTCTGTACGTAAAAGGGATTCAACTAATTCAGAATCAGCGACATTCATCTGGCAGCCGTAAGTGTCTATGAAATACGTCTTATTCATGAATTAAATTATAGAATATTATTTTGAAGAGACGGTAAAAAAGTAATCCAGCGGATTTTGTGGTGTACCGTAATAATGAATCTCATAATGTAAATGGGGTGCAGTAGAGCGTCCTGTATTTCCCGTTAAACCAATAATATCTCCACGTTTGACTTCTTCCCCATATTTCACTTTCAATTTAGACAGGTGTGCAAAAACCGTGGAATACCCGGCACCATGATTAATCTTAACATGGTTTCCAAACCCACCCACATAATAAGCTCGCTTCACTACACCATCGGCAGGGGCATAAATCGGTGTTCCGATTGGAATTGTAATATCTTGTCCCTGATGGAATCGACGAACATTGTCAATTGGATCTATTCTGTATCCATAACTTGAATTGAGATATCCACCATCCACAGGTCGAATAGAAGGAATTTTAGTAATTCGCTGAATGTCTTCCTGAACCTTTTCATAAATGGATTTATAGCTGGTCAATTCAAGATTGACTTCACGGGATAACCTTCCCACATCCATTTCCAAAATGGATAATTCTTTATTTACGGCAGGTGCAAGATTATCTGAAAATATATTTGATTCTAATGACCTACCTCCTATTCCAAGTTTTCGGATATCTTGATCAATTTCAGGCATGCCTGCATAGGTTCTTATAGCCTTATCCTTTTCTTCAATGATTGCCATTTGATCATCGATCTGTTTAAGACGTTTCTGGAGAAGTCCCAGGTTATTGGCAATATTTGAATAGTTTGATTTGAATTCCGCTAATCGTTTCTCGTAAAGATAGTTGCTGAGAAAATCTGCACTCATAAAAAGGAATGCTCCGATCACAACAGCCGTCACACCTAGGAGTGCAATCGCTTGTCCATGGGTGAAATGCCACTGCCTGACACCAGTTTCAGTCTCTCTTTGAAAAATGAAGTTTTTATTTGATAAGGGGTGCTTCATGGGTTTATTTAGCCCGATATATTCGAATATGTTACGCTTTTTGGGAGTGAATTAAAACTAATTTATTCGGAAATGGATTCATGGGGATTTTGATCATTTTTTTGTTTCGCATCCAAATCATCATCATTTACTTTTGGATCATCAATCGTCGGTTCAGGTTCATTTTTTTTCGAAATATCAACAATCTCAGAATCTTCAATACCATATTCAACTTTGATCTTTTCAATTTCAGATTCTTTATCAGACACTGCAACTTTAATTTCATCGACGCGATTTACAATATTAAAAAATTCAGTATTCCCTGAAAATGTTGCCATATGATCTTCTTTGGTATGGGAATAAGCCAGATGACCTAATTCCTCGTATTTACGTCCCATTTCTCTTTGGAGTTGATGAATTTCGAATTTGATCTTGGAAATACGAGTCATTTCCTCTGTTTTCGCCATGGCGATGCGGCTCATCTCTTCTGCCTTTTCCACTGCGGATGAGCTCCACTCTTTCATATTTTCTTTAAGATCGTCCCAAAGTTTTGACATTTTTGTTTCCTAATTATTTTGTATTAACTATAAAATAGTAACACTGAATTTACGAAAGTTTATAGAAAAATTTATTGAATTCAATTTGACAAATGAATCTGATTTACTGACTGTATATCTTGAATTTCGGATAACTTATTCAAATCATCGTTGGATAACCGGTTATCCACCCGGATTACTGCGAATGCTTTCCCTTCTTCTCCACTCCTGTTCAGTAGATATGCCGCAATATTGATATTCAAATTACCTAGTAATGTTCCTACATTTCCAATCACACCTGGAACATCATTGTTTTCTACCAAAAGTAAGGTACCTCGTGGCGTCACTTCCATTTCCCTCCCAAGTATATTTACAAGACGGGGACGATGATCATCAAAAACACTTCCATCCAACTTGTAAACAGTTTTATTAATGGTGACTTTTGTGGAGATTAAATTAATATAGCTTGATTTAACTGTTGAATAATGGATGTCAATTTCCAAGCCTAATTCTTGCGCGATTGATTCAGCGTTGATGTAATTAATTCGTTCTGGAACTTGGGATTGGAGTAGACCCTTTATGCAAGCAAGAGAAATTGGTTTGATCTCATCTGCAGTTCCATAACATTCAATAGAGATGTGACTTATTGGACCTTTGGCGATCTGGAATTGTATTTGGCCTAACATTTCAGCCAAATCGAGGAAGGGTTGAATTTCCTTGAGTTTTGCCAAATCTGAAATAGGCATATTTAATGCGTTGGTTAGTTTATCGTACAATAAACAATCACGTACCTGTTCGCAAATAGCACTACTGACCCCTTCTTTTGCTTCCTTTGTAGATGCACCTAAGTGAGGCGACAAAACAATTTTCGGTATTCCTACCAATGGATGATCTCCATCAATGGGTTCAGATGTAAATACATCAATAGCTGCGCCACCGATCTTTTTCTCTGTAACAGCTTTTGCCAAATCCAGCTCATTTATGATGCCGCCTCGAGCTACATTGATTATCCTCGCCGATGATTTCATTCGACAAAGGCGATCATAATTAAAAAGGTCTCTCGTATGTTCATTTAATGGTACATGGAGCGTAATAAAATCTGCAGTTTCCGTCAAGATATCTAAGTCAACTATCTTGATCTCATTTTCCCTAAACATGTCCTGATTCACAAATGGATCGTAGCCAATAATATTCATTCCAAAAGATCGACATCGATCCATCACTTCCCGACCAATTTTCCCTAAGCCAACAATACCCAGTGTCTTATTGCGAAGTTCAGTCCCAACTAAAAGATGGCGATTCCATTCTCCTTTTTCAAGTCCGCTATGCCCTAGATGAATATTCCGGGATAATGTCAACATCAATGCCACAGTATGTTCTGCAGCAGAAATTGTATTCACATCGGGCGTATTCATTACCACAACACCTTTGCGTGATGCCGATGGAAAATCGATGTTGTCTACGCCAACACCAGCTCTGCCTATCACAAGTAAATTTTTTGAAGACTGAATCATTTCCGCTGTAATATTGGTCCCACTTCGGATGATCCAGCCATGTACATCCTGGGCAGCTGTTTGTTTTTCTTCAGGCGTACCATTAGGTAAATAAATAATGTCTAAACCAGCATCAGTTAAAATGGCCATACCAGCATCTGTAATTTGATCAGATAATAGAACTTTCATTGGGATCGAGTATGTTTGTGATTGATGGTTATTGTTGAGAACTAATCAAGTTGAGAGCAGATCCTGCTTTGAACCATTCGATTTGCGTTTCATTATACGTATGCTTGCAAAGAATCTCATCTGTTGATCCGTCCGAATGACTAATTCTCAACGTGAGCAATTTCCCAGGTGAAAATTGATTCAAATCCAAAAAATCAAAGGTGTCATCTTCCTGGATTTTATCATAATCAGCTTTATCAGAAAATGTTAAACCGAGCATGCCCTGTTTCTTTAAATTTGTTTCATGGATCCTGGCAAAGGATCGGACTAAAACAACGCTTACACCTAAATGCCTTGGTTCCATGGCTGCATGTTCACGGGAAGAACCTTCACCATAGTTTTCATCTCCCACAACAATGGTTGGTATCCGGGAAGTTTTATAGTCACGTTGTGTAGATGGAACGCTACCATATTCTCCCGTTTTTTGATTCTTAACATTGTTGGTACGATCATTAAAATAATTCACAGCACCAGTAAGCATATTTTCTGAAATATGATCTAAATGTCCACGAAATTT
>JABHKE010000091.1 GCA_018692355.1 Fidelibacterota bacterium | reverse complement strand
TATCGATCCGGGATAAGCCAATTAACAGGATTCACTGCAAATCCGGATATGAAGTCAGGGTAGGCATGAGCTACCTCTAGAAATTCGCCAAAATCGATCGACCCGTTATGATCTGTATCAGACCGTTTGAAAAATTCATCAACAAGCAAGTCCATTTGAAATTCATCATAGTCCAGGTTATTTTCCAAAAAACTTTGTTCAATCAGGATCTTTAGTTCTGCTTTATCAATGAATCCACTATCATCCAGATCATGGAGATTAAAAGCAAATTGTATTTTATCCTGATCAGAGCCAGTAATGACGGTTTCAATGGTATTCATGAACTCTGTTATATCAATGGCACCACTATTATCTTTATCAAAGATGTCAAAAAGCCTATTCGAAATTTCTTCATTTGATATCTCAAGTCCATTTCGAAATTCTGAACGATCAATGAGTTGATCTTCCCCTGCAATTTCCTGGAATTTATTTTTGAGGTCTATAATAAATGGACCTGCGAGTTTTTTGGACGAATTAATCAAGGATGTTTTTCATGTTAAGAGCGTTTTTCGTCCTGTAATTTATTCCTAGATATTTATTTAAAAAGAAAACTTTTTATAAGGATTTTAATATGATTTTTGATTCCATTTTAGATACAATTGGTAAAACACCGGTTGTTCGTTTAAATAAAATCGGTATAGAATTGGATTGCGATCTGTTTGTTAAGTGTGAATATTTTAATCCTGGCGGGTCTGTAAAAGATCGAATCGGGTGGCGCATGGTAGAAGATGCTGAAAAATCTGGGCGTATAAAACCTGGAGACACACTGATAGAACCAACGTCAGGCAATACTGGGCAAGGGATGGCACTTGCAGCAGCAGTAAAAGGTTATCGCTGCATCATTACTATGCCCGAAAAAATGAGCCAAGAAAAGCAAATCTCCTTAGAAGCATTGGGTGCAGAAATTATCAGGACACCCACAGAAGCAGCTTTTGATGATCCGGAAAGTCACATTGGTGTTGCAAAAAAACTCAATGAAGAAATTGCAAATTCTCATATTTTGGACCAATACGCAAATCCTTCAAATCCCAACGCACATTATGATGGAACTGCTCAAGAGATTCTTGATGATTTCGGAACTGATATCCAAATGGTTGTCATGGGTGTTGGAACCGGCGGCACTATTTCAGGCGTGGCTAAACGATTAAAAGAAGAAATCCCCGGAATTAAGATTATTGGTGCAGATCCTGTAGGTTCTATTTTAGGTGGTGGGACTGAAGTTTCATCATATTTGGTAGAAGGAATTGGATATGATTTTTTCCCAGATGTTTTGGATAATTCCTTGATTGATGAATATGTGAAAACAGAAGATGAAGAGTCTTTTCTTATGGCACGTCGCTTGATTCGTGAAGAGGGTTTACTTTGTGGAGGATCATCTGGAACAGCCATGATTGCAGCACTTCAAACTGCAGTCCAGTTGGAAAAAGGACAAAAATGTCTTGTGCTTCTACCAGATGGAATCCGCAATTACATGACCAAATTTCCCAATGATACCTGGATGAAAGAACAAGGGTTTGATGTATAAAATATTAACCTGCTGCCAAGAAAAGATCCTGAATTAGGAATGAAGATTAAGATTTCAATTTTCTTCATTCTTTCTGCTTTCCTTTTTGCGGTAGACAGGGGCTATATAGTCGAAGTAGGCGATATGGCACCAGATTTTGAAATGGAATTCATAGATGGTCAAAAGACCAAACTCTCCGAGCTACGAGGGCAGATCGTGATTCTTCAATTCACAGCAAGTTGGTGTTCTGTGTGTCGCCTGGAAATGCCGCATCTTGAAAAAGATGTTTGGCAGAAATATAAAGATCAAAATGTTTTGCTTATTGGCGTTGATAGGGACGAGCCATTGGAGACCGTTATTGCGTTTCAGAAAAAGATCGGGACCACCTATCCTCTTGCATTGGATCCAGGAGCAAATATTTTTGGATTATTTGCTAATAAAGAAGCAGGTGTCACTCGAAATGTGGTAATCGATAAAACCGGAAAGATCGTTTTCCTTACTCGGTTATTTGAAGAAGAAGAATATCAAGAAATGTTAAGTGTTTTAAAGAAATTAACTATATAAAAGAAAATTATTTCATCAATACCAATTTTTGAACTTGGCGATAATTCCCGCTGACCAATTCTGCAAAATAAACACCACTGGGAATTCTAGCAGCAGACCATTCAATCTCATGTTGTCCAGCCTGTAACACTCTATTAACTAGTGATTCTATGGATCTCCCATTTACATCAAATATTTGTAAAGTTGTAGCATGCTGCGTTTCTATAGGAATATTAAACCGAATTGTTGTCACAGGATTGAATGGATTCGGATATGCTGGAAAAAGTAAAAATTGGTTAGGCTTTATAAAATCATTGTTTATATCAACCATACCAGCATAAAAATTTACATCTAGGAACAAATGTTCATTAGAATTCAGATCAAATATATCCAATTGAACAGTCCCTTCTCCTGCACCGCTTACCCACGCTAAAACCCCACAGGCGCTGGAATCTCCCTGTCCTATTTGGACTGAAACACTATCAATGGTTTCGTTATAACAAATCATACCCAGGCAAACGGATGATGTCCAATTATTCGGAAGATTATTAACCCGTCTAACAACAGCTATGGCAATAGTCCCCGAAGACACGTTATGGATAATCCCGCTGAATGATCCAACAGAGTCTGCACCAACATGAATCTCAGAACTGGTATAATTGAATTCAAAGGATGGATCTCGATTCTCGTCTGCAGCGAGAAAAT
>JABHKE010000117.1 GCA_018692355.1 Fidelibacterota bacterium | reverse complement strand
TCATCAAAATCGGTAACATGAAAATGAGGAAAATGCCAACCATGAGCATCTCCCCAACCGCGATAATTCACAATCCCTACACCATTATTGATGCTTGGAATTATATATGGTGCACCCTGCTGAACAGGCGGATAAAAAACCGTATCGATCTGATTATAACCATAATTCAATAATTCATCTCGGAGCCAATATGAAGTCCATTTTGGTGTAATGGGAATAGGATAAGAGTTGGAGTAGTTTCCAGCCACAATAAGCCCCCGACTCAACCAATCAGAATCATAAAGTAGGGGATTTTTAACATATTGCATTGTTTTGGCCATAATCACTGCTAAGTCAGATAATGAGTCGATGGAAAGACGTCCAATGAATACGTCCGGAATATTATCATCTCCTAAAATATGTGTGTATTTCTGATCAGATACATCATTCTCAGGACCATAATAAAAAGAAGGAAATGAGGCAAAACCATCCACATCACCGAGGAGTAATACATATTCCAGCATGGGATCTTCAGCAAGTTTATTGGCAATGGTAGATTTGATTAAAGATGCAGACTCTCCCGCTTCGGATAATGCGATTACATCCACATCAAATCCCTGAGAATTCTTGAATGATACAAAGTCCCCGAGATACTGAATGATTCCGTCTGGTGCGATGATGAGGAATGTACCTCGCTGTGGATTGATTTGAGAGGGTAGAATATTATAATTATTCATAACCATATTAGCGAAGGCCAAAGGAATCGGTTGACTCATGAGTTGCTCACTAGTCTTTCCACGAAATGATACATCATCGCCTAAAAGAAAAGAAAATGAAATAATATATATAATTAGATATATTTTTTTAAGATTCATATTTTTTTATCGTTTACTTTTTAAGTATTATAAATTTTTTAACAAATTGCTCATTTCCAGATTCAACACGTACAAATACCATCCCAGAGCTCATGGGACGGCCATTGATATTATTAAAATTCAGATTTAAATAATGTCTGCCAGAGGATAGTTTCTGAAGATCAAAGGATTTGATTTCCTGTCCTAAAATATTAAATATTCGTATACTTCCATTACCTCCTGGATAATTTGCAATATCTAATTGAAATAGTCCATGGGATGGATTAGGATAAATTCCCGTAATCGTCATAGGAATTTTGGGTGAAATAATTCCAGATGATTCAACAATATCCAAATATTCATCCAATATAGAAAATAAGGTCAATGATTGCAGTTCCCACCCACGATAATTCACCGTTCCATCAGAAGAAAATTCAAGACGTACCTTGACCTGTGAAAATTCCGTTTCTGCGATGGCTGTCACTAAATCAGTTTGATAATCGCCCCAGCGGTCCCCTGTCCAGGATTTTGTTCCAAGAATATTATCATTTTCATCAAGTAGTGTAATAGTAACAGGATCATGATCCCATTCTGTTTCAAATTTGTGCGTAACTGCAACAACAGCACGGTTCATACCTGAAATATCTTCTAAATCAGATTCCATCCATTGCGTTAAAAATGTAGAATCCCCATTATCGTAAAGTATACTTTCCTGGGAACGGAGAATTACATTCCCTGATTGCCAGGGGCCGTCAGAATCACTCCATGGCCATGACTGGCTCAGGATTTGCGGATTTCCATTCCAATATGGAACTGTCAATCCTAAATCGGTTGATAATGAGAAAGATTTTTCCCATGGCATCAGTTCTCCATCCAAAACGAACGAAACTTGATAATCTCCTTCTGGGAGTTCATATATATTTGAACCTGTGGTTATTTGAATTTCTTCTGTGCCAAATTCATGTATAATCAATCCTTCGATGGTATTGACGTCCATGGTTTCATGATATAGGTTTAGAGTCAATTGGTGAACAGGCGCAGGTAAAAGTGTGATATTTTCCATTGTCATAGCACTATTATTCGCAACTGTATAAATTTCCTGCGGCAAATAACCTTTCGCTCTGATTGAAATTGTATAACTACCCGGGTTTAATATGCGTCTATAACGGCCAAATTCGTTGGTGAGACGATGTTTAAGAACTGAGCCTGTGTGTTCTAGTACTTCAACAATTGCGCCTTCAATCGGCTGATTTGTGGAAGCATCATAAACTGTACCCGTAACCTGTGCTGCATCAACGTTGTACCCCAATGCTCTGTCCATTAAAAATACCATAGCTGGTTTTGTACGGTCGATGGTATCCTCTATTAAGATACTATCTGGTTGAAGATTTGCTGTTCCACATTCTACCAGGTATTGAATACAGCCTGTTTCCTTATAAAACCAATCGTGAAGTTTACCATTTCTGGACCCACTGTAAACAGAGAGGTAAGATCCAGTGCCATCTTCCGTTTCAAGTAAATCTGAAAATTGATCTGCAATTGTCTTCATTAGATCTAAATCAGGAGAGTCCTTTGTTTCTTCCCATCGCCAGGAAGTAAACACTTTCTCCGATAAATTGCCCGATCTTGAACTATGCCATACGATTGAAAAAACAAAATCATTTTCCAATGCCAAATCTCGGAGTGCAATGGCTTCTCCTTCTGAAAAAGGTTCTTCCCCTTTATAATAATCATAATGGGATGCATAATCAGAATTATCAGGTTCCAGGAAGGTATCACCAAATGCCCAGTTAAAACCAAAATTCCGATTCAAGTCCACACCATCTATATCATTTCCGATTGTGGACTCGTAATCAAAAATACCGTTGGGATAAGGCCCTCCGGGAGAGAGATCTTTTTTATTTTTCCGGAAACTCATATCTAATCCTTCGTGTACAACATTAAGACCTTCTGGATTTGCTGTAGGAACAATCCATATTTCCATGAATTGTTTCAGGATATTCATATGGCTATAAATACTATTATCTGGAAACAAGAGGTCTTCCATAAGATCCAGAACCACTTCAACGCCAAGAACCTCTTCTGCATGAACTTGACCAACAAATAGCACCTGAGGTTCATCTTCATTTAAATTAACATTATCAGAGATCTTGACTGCAAGAATCGGAATTTGCTCATGAGTAGAAAAGCCAATGGTATCTACACGAAACCATCCATTTAATTCTTCCAATTGATCTAATGAATCAAGAAGCGTATTGATCTCTACGACAGAATGGTAGCGCTCATCCAGTCCTTGTCCATTTACGTGACTAAGGATTAAGATAGAGATTATGATCAGGAGATATTTTTTCATTACTATTTTGTCAATTATTGAGATTGCCCATCAACTCTTCAGGAGTAGTTTAATCGAAACCCATGACAAATGTTTATCAATCGATGTACATTGCCAATCTAATACTTCAACTATTACTTTAAGTAAGTGATCTTTCCTTTTTCTATTAGGTTATTTATCTTAAATTCATAGAAGTATATTCCACTAGTTGCCAATTGACCATTCATGGATTTACCATCCCAACTCACACGATAATTTCCACCAAATCCCGGCAAGATTAATCTGTCCAATACAACACGTCCGGTCAAATCATATATACGGAATTCTACTGCTTCTTTTGCGGGCATACTAAAATCAAAATTTACTTTCCCATTAAATGGATTTGGATATGCGGCGCTCACTCTGAATTCAATTGGTAACTCACAATCACAGTTAGAGGAATTGGACAGTAATTCACTTTTAATTAAGGTCCGGCCATAATAATTGGCTAAGTCTTCTTTCCCAGAGCTACGATAGTCAATCCAATCGAGAAAAAATTCTTCTCCTGAATGATGGGTTATATTCACATTTTGTTGCTTATGATAAGCCACACAAATCGGAGTGCCATTCATATCTGTGGTCATTCCCTGGCCAATTTTGTAACCAGATCCATATAAATCCACACCATTGATTAATAACGGATCTTCATTGATGTACCCTCTACCATCTTCCCAAAGTATTAAGAATTCATCGGCCATAACAGATTTCACTTTTGGTGTATAATTATTTAAAGAGTCATTCACTACTGATGTGAATTGAATAGCATCACCCAAAAGATTCCCATTTTCAAGATCTAAAGCTTGTCCAAATATTTCAAAATTTTGCCCATTGCGAAAATCTTCCCAAACTATCATAGATTTACTATGGTCTTCATTAAGATCGAAAGTAAAATTTGTTTGATCTTGGTCTGCATCAGAAATAACAATTCCTCCTGAACTCCATAACTGATTCCCTTCCCAATCGACAACTTGGGAATATATATCTGAAAAGTTCCCAATTTGATTCCAATAACAAATAATTCCACTTTCTTCATTAATCATTTTTATTTGAAGATTACTTGATGCTGAATAGGGATCACTTAAATTGACTCCTGCAGGGTTCCAGCCAATTGCAGGACTTCCGTCATGATCAATTTTTAAATATTTAATTATTTTGAGAGATCCATTTGGTGACCATTGTTCATTGAACCAGAAGATCATTAAATGATCGTCTGGTGTTTCAATCACAGAAAGAATTATATCATCGCTGTTTGCATTTATCAGCTCTATACCTCCACTGTTAAACACCGTATTCCCATCTTCATCCAGCTTTTGATAATATATATTATAGTCCCATAGTCTACTCTCTGACCAAAAACATCCCACACCATTTTGAATATTGACAAGAATTCCATCCCTCATATCTGCTTCAGGAGAAATAGCAACACCCGTTGAATCCCAAATATTTTCTAATTGTTCATTAAGTTTGTTTATTTTCATGAATTTAGGTGAAGATGTGGCATCATATGTACCAACATAAAAGTTTGATTCATTTTTTATAACATTGGGAGATGTATTATCATCGGATGAATTATCGCTGAAAGAAATTTGTTTACCGTTGTTATACTGGATCGCACTATTGATTATTCTAGTGGCATATATCTTTTTTGTCGCCCGATTATCTTCCCAGGTAAGGAAAAAATCATCATCCCCTTTTCTGAAATTTGATGTGTATTTGATATCTCCATCCAAACCGACCATTGCGGTTACTCCGCCATTATCCCAATAAGGCGTTGGGCCAGTATCCAATTTTTGAACTTTTAAATCAATACTAGATTTCTCTTTATCAGCATAAATAATATATAATCCGGTTGAGAATGAGCCCAAAATATTGGGAGAAAACTGTTCTCCATTAGTATCAGAAATATTCAGAGGATCAGTTAAAGTGTATGACCCATCTGATTGAACATTTTGGTACATAATTTCAATTTCCGGGAAAGTGCCTCTTTCCCACACAATATTCAAGTCACCTTCATCGCCACCGGAAAATCGAGCACCAAAATCACGGGAATTATCTAAATCAATTTTAATGCCATTTCCCCATTGGCGATCACCATTTACGTCGATCTTTTGAAAATATTGATCGCCATCCGTTGGTTCATCTCGATAATCTGTCCACTTTACAAATACTTCCCCGTTGGAATTTCTTTTCACTCTGGGCAAAGCTTGTGTTGAATCATGGTCTGAGATAGGTCGTTCTACATCAAAAACGAGACCTTCATCATCCACAAATTGGTAAAATATTTTGGAATCCGTACTCCCCTGTTTCCAAGTAACAAAAGATGTTTCATTGTTCACAAACGTGGCTCGAGGTTTTGTTTCCTGATTTGTTGTATTAGCGATGGGGAGTCCGTTTTCCTGGAATAAACCATTCATACCCACATCCAACCGTTGACAATAAATATTGGCATTTGCACCTTCACGATAATCGACCCAAGCGATAAAGGCCTGATTATTTCCGGCATATTCTATTGTTTTAGCATTTTGATATCCACCATCTACAACAATTGCGACACCGGATCCAGGTGCAATGATTTCGTGATTGGCTGAAACGTGTGTACCATAAATATCTTCATCAATGCCACCTCGTTTATCTTGCCAAGTAACAAATACGCCTCCAAGACTATCGGTACACATATTAATGGTAATTTGTTTTCCTTCAACTTGCGCCAAGGCAATACCGTTTTCATTAAGGAGGATATTTCCATCCGAATCCAAATGTTGAATAAAAATATCACCTTCTGCATCAAACCGATAATCGACCCAACCAATAAAAACTCCACCATTGCCGTCTACGATTGCAACAGGATCTTCCTGTCTTCCC
>JABHKE010000068.1 GCA_018692355.1 Fidelibacterota bacterium | reverse complement strand
ATTGTTCTGTTGAATATTGAAGTGCAATGTAAGGATCCGTCACCTTTGGTTTTGAAGGGAATTCCAAAGGTAAAATGATAAAAGGTTTCCCGGTGGTTATTTTATCCAACCGTCGATATTCGAATCCACTGCCATAAATCCAAGGATTCAGATTGAATTCATTTGCAATTTTTAAAGCACGAAGTACACCGTGTTCTTCACGAGTTTTAAAAAGCATAGGTCGATGATTTGCTCTGAATTCTTCAAGGGCTGCAAGGGCTGGATTTAGAGGTATGGGTTCATTCTCTTCAGGGAATTTCTCAATAATTTCTGTGGATTTTCCGTACCATTTTGCATCTAGAAGAGATTGTCGTATAAAAGCAATAATACCTAACAAGGAATGGGGATAAGGTTCACCCCATCCACCGGTTTTAAAGGTCATGATTTGGGCAACGTCTTTGGCGACGGACACATTTTTATTATTTAAAATAACAAGGTCAGATTTTCCCTTGAAAATACCTTTTTCAGGAACAACGTGTGCAGCGGTGATTCCAATGGAATAAAGAGCTTTAATATCCTTTTCTTTGATTTTTAGGTCATTTTTTGCTCTGTATTCTGGTTGCATTCTATCGTTCCAATGGTCATCAGGACTTTTGACTTTTTCATCTTTTTTAACTTCCAACCAGCCATCAATGAAACCTGCATACACATTGGCACCTTCTAGGTCAATCTCGTACGCATCACTGGGAACTTGAATATAGCGACCAACTTTTTCGATTTTTCCATTCCGGATAACTATGGTGCCATCTTTGATGAAATCACCGGGTTCGGTATGGATCATAGCATGGGTTAATGCCCATACACGTGGTTTATTTGAATGGATGTCTTTTACAGGTTCTGTCTGCGAAACTGCAAAGGATAGGATGAATATAAAATTGAGAAAATTTTTCATCAAAAATTTGGCCCTTTCAGTTGATACTTTTCAATAAAATTTGTGACGTACTGATATGTGTCATTGATATCATCAGAAATATGGAACAGGTTTAAATCTTCCTCGGAAATAGTACCCACATCTACTAGATAATCCCAATTAACCACATTTTCCCAAAATTCTCTTCCATATAACACAATTGGTAATCGTTTTTTGATCTTTTGAGTTTGAATTAATGTTAAGCATTCCATCAGTTCATCTAATGTACCAAATCCCCCCGGCCAAACAATAAGGGCTTTTGCCAAGTACAGGAACCAAAATTTACGCATAAAAAAGTAATGAAATTTCATATCAAGATCATTGGTTATCCATTCATTTCCGGATGCTTCGTGTGGTAGAGAAATAGTGAGCCCAACATTGATTCCTCCCGCTTCTGCAGCGCCACGATTGGATGCTTCCATAATACCAGGTCCGCCTCCAGAACAAATAATGTACCGACGTTTAGTCCCTTTTAACTCTTTACTCCATGTCGTGAATTTGCTAGATAGTATTCGGGCATCTTCGTAATAGATGCTCATTTTCAAATCAGATTTCAATCGTTTCATTGTTCGCTTGTCTACATTCTTGGATGCATTATCTAAAGCATTTTGGGCATCCTCTTTGGAAAGGGTACGAGCAGAACCGAAAAATACAATGGTATCTACAATTTTATTTTGTTGAAACCGTTGAAGTGGCCCGTAATACTCGGATAAAATTCTAACTGATCGACCTTGATCGCTTCCTAAAAAATCGGGGTTATAATAGAAGCGTTCTTTATCTATGTTTATTGACATTTATTATTTTCCTTTAAAAATCGAATCGCAAAGGTAATCCATTTATCATTTGAAGAAAAGATACGAATAAGAAAAAAAAATAATCGTTTCACAGGTTGATTTCCCACATATTGCTAATAATAAAGTATAATATAATTATTACACTAATTTAAAATACTCTACATTTGCTTATTGTTTGGCGGAATTTATTCTCGGTATTTTCCACCGATGTACAAACCCTTATTATTAGTTAGTTTAATTATTATTTCTTGTGGTTCGCCACCACCACCACCACCTAATCCCATAGCCATGCCTCCAACTAAAAAGTCTAACCCGGAAATGGTTCAAGAAACACTTTTTTCTCGGGGATACATGTCCGAGTATGAGATTTGGGAATTCCTGCGTGATAATCCAGCTGAAAAGGATGTGATTGATACATTTGGCCTCCCGGATTCTGTTTGGTTAGATGATAGTGAATCAACGAAGTTCTTATATTATTTTATTTCGGAAATGCAGGATTATAATACAATTGAAATTAACACAAAGATAGACAGTGTTTCCGGATTTGAATGGGATTGAACTATGTCAGATAAAAAATTACTTAACTATGCCGATTATTTAAAATTAGATAAAATTCTAAATAGTCAGGATTTGAAAAGTGCTGAACGGGGCACACCCGCCCACGATGAGATGCTTTTTATTATTATCCATCAGGTGTACGAACTTTGGTTCAAACAGGTTATCCATGAATTAGATTCGGTTCTGGATGTATTTGGTCAGGATTCCGTGGATGAATCAAATGTAAGCTTGGCTGTCTCCAGATTAGAAAGGATTATTGAAATTCAAAAAGTATTGATTGATCAGATCAGAGTATTGGAAACAATGACAGCCATGGATTTCTTAGAGTTTCGTGACGATTTATTTCCATCATCCGGATTCCAGAGTGCACAGTTTCGGGTTCTGGAGAATAAATTGGGTCTTCAATCCAATGAAAGAATTAATTATGGACATCAGGATTATAAAAATCCATTATTGGATTCTGGAAGGCAAGATGTAATGAAAGCCGAAAAAGAAAAATCTTTATTTGATCTTTTAGAAAATTGGCTCGAACGAACTCCTTTTTTATCTTTCGAAGGATTCAACTTTTGGGAACAATACAGTGCTGCAATTCGAACCATGCTCCAAAATGAAGAAGAAACCATAAAAAATAATCCGACTCATACAAAAGAAGAAATTGAGTATCATTTAAAAGATCATGAACGTGCGGTTGCTTCTTTTGAATCCATGATAGACCCTGATAAACACAATATCTTGATTGAAAAAAAGAAAAAACGATTATCCCATAAAGCCACCAAAGCAGCATTATTGATCTTTCTATATCGGGATGAACCTATCCTCCATTCACCTTTTAATTTATTATCTAGGCTTATGGATGTTGATGAACTTTTTACTACTTGGCGTCAACGCCATGCACTCATGGTAAGAAGAATGATCGGCGCAAAGATTGGTACCGGTGGATCGTCAGGGCATGCTTATTTACAAAAAACTGCTGATCGCCATAAGATATTTTCGGAATTGGCAGACTTATCCACATTCTTTATTCCAAGATCCGCATTACCTGAATTGCCAGAAAATATTAAAAAGAATCTTGGTTACTATTTTAAAAAATGAATTTATCCCTTAACAACAAACACGCCATCCTTTGCGGTTCTACAGACGGTATAGGTAAAGCTAGCGCATTACTCATGGCGCAACGAGGTGCATCTCTAACATTGGTTGCGCGGAACCAGAAAAAATTAGACCAAACATTATCAGAACTTTCAACAGATCATAGACAGGTCCATTTTTCCTTATGTGCTGATTTTAATGAACCAGATCAATTAAAAGAGAAAATTACAAACCATATGAAAGTCATTGTAGATCAAGCGAATATATTGGTGAATAATTCTGGTGGTCCCCATGGCGGCGCGCTCATTGATGCTAAAGAAGATGAATTTAGGAAAGCTTTTGAACGACTTTTGATCTGTAATCAAATCATGGCAAAAGCAGTAGTTCCAAGCATGAAAGAACTGGGTGAAGGACGAATCATTAATATCATTTCTACATCAGTTCGGCAGGTAATTCCCGGTTTAGGCGTGTCTAACACAATTCGTGGCGCCGTAGCCCAATGGGCCAAAACACTGGCACTTGAGTTGGGTGAATTCGGTATAACTGTCAATAATGTACTCCCCGGTTATACTGCAACAAACCGGCTTCAATCCTTAGCAGAATCAAAGGCAAAAACCATGGGCGTTACAACGGAACACATTAACGAAATCTGGAAGAATAATACGTCTTTGAAAAGATTGGGAAAACCGGAAGAAATTGCATCTGTAGTGGCATTTTTAGCTTCGGAAGATTCTAGCTATATTAATGGTCATGATGTTTCAGTGGATGGTGGACGTTTTGGTGCCTAATGAAAAAACGTATCGAATATGAGCAAAAAACATCCTTGAATTCAGATTGGGTTCGCGAACAGATTGCCCATTTTATGGAAGAAGATATTCCTAATGGAGATACTACCACTGAGGCTATTATAACCGCATCCACGCCTGTTATTGCACAAATCAATTCTGGCGATGAATTTGTCTTTTGTGGATCATCCATTGTTCCTTTTTGTTTCCCTGATTCCTGCACAATTGAAGTGAACATAAAAGATGGTGAACAGGTAACATCAGGAGCAACTCTAGCTAGTATTAAAGGGCCGGCTGGTCCCATACTTACCTACGAGCGTGTCACACTAAATTTGATTCAAAGGCTTTGTGGTATCAGTACAGAAACAAAAAAATATTGTGATTTGAATTTGCCGGATAATTTCAAAGTCATGGATACACGAAAAACCACACCGGGACTTCGATTATTTGAAAAATATGCTGTTTCAGTTGGTGGGGGATGGAATCATCGCTTAGACCTTTCATCAGGAATATTGATTAAAGATAATCACCTTCAAGTTGCTGGAAGTGTAAAAGCAGCCGTCGAATTATCTCGTGAACAAAACAGGAATAATCTGCCCATCGAATTGGAAGTGGATACACTGGAACAACTACGAGAAGGATTGGATATGGATGTGGATGGTTTCCTTTTGGATAATATGAGTCCTAAACTTGTGCAAGATGCAGTCACTATTATTCGTAGTCATCCAGATGGTGAAACAATTTTTGTCGAAGCCAGCGGCGGGATCAAT
>JABHKE010000042.1 GCA_018692355.1 Fidelibacterota bacterium | reverse complement strand
CGTTGCCCATTTACTTTTTTAGCAGAATACATAGGTGGAGTTTGAAATGAACTTCCTAAAAAAGAATTCAAAACATTTTCAATTGTCACCTGGGATAATTCAGGTACTAATTGTGTTTCAATAATTTCGCCTTCCGTATCCAGCGTATTCGTTATTTCACCCAATTTTATTATGGCAGTATAGGACTTATCTTCTGTTGTAATGGAAGTAAGTTTTTTAGTATCTTGACCAGTTCCTATAATTAACACTCCTTCAGCAAACGGATCTAGTGTTCCACCATGTCCAACTTTTTTTTCCTTAATAATCCAGCGTATTTTTTTCACAACGTCAAATGACGTCCAGCCGATTGGCTTATGTATGTTCAGAATCACTTTCGTCTATATTTTTTAAATCAATATCGTGTATTAGTTTATTAATCTTATTGCCATAAAGTAGGCTTTCATCATGAAAGAAATGAAGATCCGGTGTGTTTTTTAAATGGAGTTCAGGCCCCATATATTTTTTGAATGCTTTTCTTTTTTGGTTAATAGCTATATTAATCTCTTTATCAGATATCTTCCTTCCTAATACACTATAATACACTTTGGCTGTTCGTAGATCCGGTGCAACATCTACATGAGTAAATGTAACGAATCCCAAATGGGAGAGATTAATATTTTTTGTAAGGATTCCGCATAAAATTTCCAGGACCTGGTTTCCAACACGATCCATGCGGTTATAAGGCTTGTTTGATTTCAATTTAGTTCTAATTTACGTTTCACCTCACGGATCTCGTAAACTTCTATAATGTCACCTTCTTGGAATTTCTTAATACCGTCAACACCTATACCACATTCCAGACCTTCTTTTACTTCCTTCGAATCGTCTTTATGGCGTTTCAATGAATTGATCAAACCTTCTGCTATTATTTCGCCATCACGCGAAACCCGGGCTTTGCCGTTTCTAATAATGAGACCTTCAGTAACTTTACACCCTGCAATAAATCCAATTTTTGGAATTTTAAATTGCGTCAACACTTCAGCTTTCCCAATACTACTTTCAACTTTCTCTGGTTCCAGCATTCCTTCGAGCGCTAAAGTTAATTCTTCTACAGCTTGATAAATTACGTTATAGGTACGTATATCTACCCCAGCTTGCTGTGCCTGCAATCGTGCATTTGAGCTTACTTGCACATGAAACCCAATTATGACTGCTTTGGATGCTTCTGCTAACAGCACATCCGATTCTGTTACCATTCCTACTGCTTTGTGGATCACTTTAATGCCGACTTCAGATGTATTCAGTTTTTCAAGTGATTCAGCCAATGCTTCGACGGATCCATCTACATCACCTTTGATTACCATAGGAAGTGTATTAACAGCGCCATCCTTGATTAGGGACGACATATGGTCTAAAGAGAAAGCCATTTTCTTATGGGAAATTTCACGACGAATACGTTGACGTTCACTGGATATTCGCTTTAATTCTTTTTCGTCATCCACAACAGCAAATAAATCTGCAGCTTGTGGAACATGATCGTACCCTTGTATCTGAATAGCATCAGAAGGCCCCGCTTCTTTTAAACGTACGCCATGTTCGTTAGAAATTGAACGAACTTTACCAGAAAAATCTCCACATATAAATGGATCACCAATTTTTAAAGTTCCTTTCTGGATCAACACCGTTCCAATGGGCCCTAGACCTTTGTCTAACCTAGAATCGATAACAGTACCGCGTGCTTTACACTCTCTATTTGCTTTTAATTCAAGAACGTCTGTTTCTAGTAAAAGACTCTCCATAAGAGAGTCCATCCCTGCACCCGTTTTGGCACTAATCTCAATATCTTGTATTTTTCCTCCCCATGACTCTGTCAATACTTCATGCTCTGATAGTGAACGACGTACTTTTTCTGCGTCAGCGCCTGGTTTATCCATCTTATTAATAGCAACCACCATAGGGACGCCTGCTGCTTTTGTATGACTAATTGCTTCTATAGTTTGTGGCATGACTGCATCATCTGCAGCAACGACTAAAATTACAATGTCTGTAACTTGTGCTCCTCTAGCACGCATGGCTGTGAATGCCTCGTGACCAGGGGTATCTAAAAAAGTTATTTTTCGGTTATTATATTCAACTTTATATGCACCAATATGTTGTGTTATTCCTCCGGATTCACCATCAGCTACATTTGTTTCACGTATATGATCTAACAGGCTGGTTTTTCCATGATCCACGTGCCCCATTACAGTAACGATTGGCGATCTAGATACAGCATTTTCTATATCTGCTTCAGAATCCTCAATAGAAAATAAATCTTCTCCTACATCCGTTATTTTTTCTGCTGTATATCCATAATTATCAGCAAGGAGTTCAATTAAATCCCAATCAATTCGCTGGTTTTTAGTAACAAGCATTCCCAGTTCAATACATGTCTGAATGATATCACTGGATGTAACTTCTAATATTTTAGCTAATTCTTCTACATTTGAAAATTCAACAACTTTGATTGTTGGCTTTTCTGTAGAATCCAATATCTCTTCATCTTCATGAGTTCTGGATCTCTTATGAACTTTTTTCTTGGTTTTTGTGTCCATCTGCGCCAAGATACCTTTTACTTTGGTCTTAACAGATTTATGGACCTGATCTTCTTTTTTCACTGTTTTATTGGATGGCTGTTTACTGGTCCCAGCACCAATCGCAGTTTGAATATTTCCTAAATTAATTGAACGGAGTTTCTTCGTGGATTTGAATTTTTTCTTGAGAGCTTTTGCTTTCAAATTAGATGAAGTTTTGTGCTCTTTCTCTTTCTCTTCTTGTATCTTTTTTCTGTCTTCAGTTTCCTTTTTTCTTTGTCTTAATTCTTCATCCTTCTTTTGGATTTCTTGTTCCTGTTCTTTCTTTTTTTCTTCAAGCTCCTGATTTTTCTTTTCACTTTCATTTTTCTCCAATTCCCGTTGATCGGATAATGATAAGAGCTCAAGCTTTTTAGAGCTACTTTGTCGCTCTTTTAGTTTAGTATCATGAATCTCCTTACGGACTTGTTCTTTGCGAAATCGGTCAACTTGCTCCTTATCTTTTGAGAATTCTTCCATGATCATCTGATGAACAGATTCATCAACGGGTGACATATGGCTCGAAACTTCAACTTTTCGAGCTTTAAGGAAACTTAGAATATCTGTATGTGAGATATTTAGTGCTTTTGCAATTTGAAAAATGCGAGTTTTGGCCATGAATTAATCTGCTTTCTCTACTATAGGTTCTTCTTCACTGTGGGAATTCTCATCATTGTCTGTAATAGAAACATCTAAAACATCATCTATATCCTGAGTCTTTTTTGAATCTACTTTTGTTACTTCCACTTCAACTTCTGATTCAACTGATTGATTAGTTTCTAATTCAAGATCATCTTTAGCAACTTCATCATCAGGGTCAATATTTATATCTTCTAATCCTTCATCATCTGATGGGATCTTCAATTCTCTTTCTACAAAGGATTGAACTGCTTCATAGATAGTATCGAGGGAATCTTCATCGGCGCCACTTGCTGATAGAAGAACATCCATATCTGCATCTAATAATTCTGACACCACATTGATTCCAATGGCAGAAAGTCCGTCAGAAATTTCCGGTGAAATACCTTCAATTTCATTTAAGGAAGTTTTATGATCTTCTTGAATTCGTTCATACTGCTTAACACCATATGCATCAATTCTGTATTCTGTTAATTGAGATGCAAGATTTATATTCATTCCATTACGGCCAATAGCAGCATCAAGGTTTTCATCATCAAACAAAGCAATACAGTAGTTTTTATCATCATCGATAAAAAGTTGAACAGGCTTAGCAGGAGATAATGCCCGACTTACCAAAATTTCCGGTTGTTCGCTAAAATTCACAATATCGATTTTTTCGTTACTTAATTCACGAACAATGGCTTGGATCCTGCTTCCACGCATACCTACGCACGCACCAACCGGGTCAATTCTTCGATCGTTGGAACGTACAATTATTTTCGCCCGTTCTCCCGGATGACGTGCAATGGATGTGATTTCAATGATCCCATCTTCAATTTCAGGAACTTCCATTTCAAATAATTTTAAAAGGAAGTGGTTATCACTTCTTGAAACAACAATATCTGGACCTTTTGGTGTCACTTCCACTGATTTAATAATAGAACGGACAGTATCACCACGACGATATCTTTCAGATTTAATTTGCTCATTTTTAGGCATTCGAAGCTCAGCTTGTTCAATATTGATAAAAATACTGTCACGCTGCACCTGATGGACAACTCCAATAACTATCTCACCAATCCGGTTTGCATAATCTTCGTAGATATAATTCCGTTCTACATCTCTAAGTCGCTGCGCAAAGAATTGTTTTGCCGTTGTGACTAGTCGTCGTCCAAAAACTCGAGGATCAATTATTTCAACAAACACATCGCCAACTTCAAGATCAGTAGCATCGGGTTCCTTTGCAATGGCTTCCGCTAAAGTGATCTCAACTTTATAATCATCAATCTCATCCACAATGGTTTTTTCCGCATAGATTTCGATTTCACCTTTATCAAGATTTACTATGCAACTGCAGTTCGAAGAATCGCCATATTCTTTTTCGATCACATATAAAAATAAGTCTTCGAGAATAGTTGCAAGTTCTGAACGTTCAACATTCTTCTCTCGTGCTATTTCAGAAAATACTTCAATAAGTTCTCTATTAACCAAAATGCCTCCTAAACATTAATTGAATGAAATTAGTACTTTAGCTGAATTGATTTGATCATAACGCAAACTGAATTCCTGACCACTCTCTTTTATGTAAACACATGTATCATTTGCGTCAATCAATGTGCACGTGATAGTTTGTGTGCCATCACCATTTGAAAAGGTTACCTTTAACTCTCTGTCAATATTTTTCCGGAATTGGAATGGAGACTCTAAAGCTTTGTCCAGGCCAGGTGTTGTTACTTCCAGGCGGAATCCATCAGGAAACCGGATATCCATTTCATCGTCGTTTCTTAACTTTTTGGAAAGATTTGTGGTATCATCCAGGGTTACTGGTCGCTCTGCGTCAATTATCACGCGGATAAAATTACCGCGCGTATTCTCGCTTATATCCATCAGAATCAAGTCCGATGATAAATAGTTTTCTACGATTTGTGTTATTTTGTTCATTTCAGACAAAAGAAAAGCGGGCTCTCACCCGCTCTTCAGCCTGAAAATTTACAGGAAATCTATATGTAATACAATAATTTACCCGGGAATTCTACCCAATATTTCTTCAGCAACTTGTTTCTCAATTACAGTGACATCTTTATCGGATAAAATACCATCTGTTATAGTACGTGCACGTTCAATATCACCCTGTGATAAAATGAGTTTTGCTTTCTCAAGTTTGATCATTCTACGAGTATGACTATCCTTACTTTTTTTAATTCCTATGTCTAAAAAAGATATGGCTTCTTTAGTATTCCCGACCTGTAAAGAAATATCGGCCAGCATAAGAGCCGTAGACGAAACCATTAAATCCACCGGTTGATCGCGCAAATATTGAGAAAGGTAAATTTCTGCTCCAATTTTATCCCCTGATTCATATTTGATCTTACCCAAATGATAACCAGCAATTTTCGCACTTTCTGAACCGCTGAATTCACTAATTACAGTTTCCAGCTGGAATTG
>JABHKE010000174.1 GCA_018692355.1 Fidelibacterota bacterium | reverse complement strand
GATATTGAAGATGGTATGGCGTTTGTGCGAATGTGGTCATGGTATCAGAAAACCTATGGAGAAATAATTCAGGATACTGTTATGGTGGGGCGTCCATTGGAAATGATCCAAAATGATAATGACCTTTTGATTATCCTTGATGAACAAGTTCACGCCGGACAGATCCAGTTTTCCTATGAGATTGGAGAGAGTCCCATTCAGTTTGGGCATCGACAAAATAAAAACGGTGAACTATTTATTACGAATCAAGATCCGGGAAAGGGATATTCAATTTTGGAATTTGCCCGGACCGGAGAAGTAGTCAAAGATACAATCTTGTTGAAAATAGAAAATGAGATCCAGGATATTGCAATCTTTTATAAACTCGTGGATAGGAATAAAGCGGTTGTCTATAAAGGGGCGATGAATGTGAATAGTCCCATTTTACCTACACAGATGGCATTGTACCCTGCTTATCCCAATCCATTCAATCCTATCGCCACAATTCGGTTTGAAATCCCTGAAGTAGAAACGAAAATAATTGCAACTCTCCATATTTATGATATCCGTGGTCGATTGGTGGAAACTCTGGTGAATGGTTCAATGCTCCCAGGGACATACGCCATTCAATGGCAAGCAGATGGATTTGCTTCGGGCATGTATTTCGCCCGACTCAGATACGGAAAAGAAATGAAAACCCAAAAGATTCTACTCCTGAAATAGATTCTTTTGCTTCGTTGCTTCACATAAACATCTAAAGGTACATTCCGGTCAATATGAGAAATATACCGACCACAAAACAACTCCGAAATAAGTATGATCCTGATGGTGTTTTGGAAGCCATCGAAATATCATTCAAGGGAAACCTTGAAAAATTACGATTGTCTTTGAATCACAAGGACAGCCCTCTTTTAAAATATAATCGTGATCTGCAGATATCTCTTTTGGACTCAAATGAAAAGAAAAATGAAGAAATAATTGATGATGTGGCTGCTACTTTGAAGGATACACTCTATTTCATGACTTTATCAAAAAAGGACAGGACGGCAGTCACCCAAAAAATGAAGATTTATCATTCAAATTTGGTGAAAAATCAATTAGCCAGGATTGAGTTATTGTTGGATGATTCAGAAATCGGTTCCCCAAAACACGGTCATGACCCAACACCCAAGCATAAGGGAATGAATCAAGTTTTTGATATTCTTGGTATGATAAAAAAAGATTTGGAACTGGAAAATGATCATTGGAGTCATTTATCGCGATCTGGTTATCTTACGGGGTTCCAAATTTCTATGGGAGAATTTTTCGAGATGCTAAAGAAATTAGGCATGACTCAGAAAGATCAAATTACTCTGGTCCAACGGTTATTCGATGACTTTGAAGTAGATTGGAATGAAGGAGACCGGGAGAATATTAAATTATCGCTCCAGCTTCCCGCATTGGCGAATTATGAAACAACTCAACGGGACATTAGACAACTATCCAGCACATTTTTTTCGAAATCACTTTCTGAAGATTTGGTACTAGACCTGATTGATCATGCCCGGATCATGAAAAAAAGATTAAGACGATTTTGATCTTCCATATCGTTTGAATATATCCACAAACGCATGAGACAAACATTTCATTACACTAGTGGAGAGATGGTTAAGACTGGAGTTACTTTTGGGTCTGCATTAGCCATGGCTATTTCCTTCAACATAAACCAATCTGTATTCTGGGCTCTAATTCATGGACTCTTCTCCTGGTTCTATGTGATTTGGTACATATTGATTTATTAGAACTTGGTACAATGAAATGATCATTAAATATTGCCTAGCTCCACTATTCCTTTTAAGCCTTTTGGTCTGTGAATGGATAGGCCCATCAGCAGTGTGGATCTTTTTTTTTGGTTTTTCTGCATTTGTGATTATAGGCGATACACTTTTTGGAAATGATCGTGTCCAATTCCAAAATGCTAAAAATAAATTCAATCCAATTCTATACTTTATTCTACCCTTATTATTTGTAAAGCTTTTTAATATCACTCTTCTC
>JABHKE010000197.1 GCA_018692355.1 Fidelibacterota bacterium | reverse complement strand
TTGAGGGGAATCTATGGTTTCTTCACAAAAAGAACCGGGTATAAAGGCAGAACTGTCAGAAAAATCCACAGCCTGTTCAAAAAATCCTCCGCACCATTCTTGCCATGTTGTATCGGTTTCTTGATTATTAAAGAGTACTTCTCCCGTTATCATTCCCTTGCCATTTCCCTGAGAACCCCAGAAAATATCAAACGGTTCACTGGCATTGATGGTATCTGCAGCCTGACCCCGCTGGACCAGAGAATCGATAGTTGGGATCATGGGTGTGGTCAGGAAACCAGAAACAGGGTCAAATCCTGGAGCCGTTATACTGAGTTGGTAGTTTGTTTCTGGTTGGGGATTAAATGTACCGGTGGTATCTAAGTAAAAATTGATGCGAATATTATTCGTATCATAAATTGTTGTATCCCAATCAAAGCTATACCCATAAAATGTAAATGTTGTATCCAAATAAATAGTATCAATAAAAGTTATTTTCTCAACAAATGAAAATTCATAGCTATTCCCCTGATCATCTGAGACCAAGACCATTGCATCTCTAATCAGTGCCGCTGGCTCATAAATTGAGTCAATGACCCAATACCCATCTTCTCCTTCTTTCTCCTCCTCATCATCAAATTCATAGTAGCCTACTGTATCTACACCCACAAAATTCTGAGATAACTCATCCAGATCCGTGGTTCGGTAAAGACCAATAAAACTGGTTTGACCTGAGTCCAAGTTCATTAGCCCAAACACATTCAATACATGGTCGTAGTTAGACTCCAGATCTTCCCATGATGTTTCAGGACCTAAGCACCCAAGAAAATTCAATGCAAGGATAATGTATAGGCTTTGATAGTATTGTTTAAAATTCAAATTTTATCCCAAAGGTTAGAATGAGAGGAAACATAGGTATAGGGCGTCGTTCTACACCTAACTGGTTTCCCGTAAACGGGTCTGTCTTAGTCCTGTAAGTATAACTAAGTGTATTCAGGTGACGAGTTAGATTCATTATTTGCCAGTATGTATCATATTCCAACCCAAACAAGTTTCCTCCTTTTCGGGTAATGCCGACATCCACCCTGAAATAGCCATCGTACCGCTCTGTATTCTTCTCCCCAACAATATACGTATCATGAGGAATCCAATATGTGTCACTGTTCAAATTCTGTTGCCAACTATAAGCACGGCCCAAGATTTTAGTGTAAGGATTTCCAGTGGATTTGGTCAGTGCTGAGCTTATTTCCAAGTCTGTCGTTAATTCAATGTTTCCCACAATATTGAGTGTGTGGGTTCTGTCAAAATTGGGCGGGTGCCAGCCGCTGGGAGGTGTATAGTACTCTGTCTCGGCATAGGTGTAGCCAACCCAGCCATTCAATCGTCCAGATGATTTCTTGATGAGAAATTCTATACCTCTGCTCTCAGCATCCGTATCCCAGAACTCATTAAAAGGTGTAGCTTCCGGGTTCTCTTCATCAACCGTGGTGGGATTATCCTGCTTAAGCGTCAGCAAATTTTCAAAATCTTTTTGATACACTTCTAACCGATAAAAAATATTATTGGGTGCCATATACTCAGCCCCGGCAATGATGTGCTGTGAAAAACTGGCCGGTTTATCTTCCGGAATACCCAGCCATAGTTCCACGAGCCTAAGATTTTCATCCTGGCCATTAGCTGTGGTCAAAAACTGATGATAATGGCCCCAATTGAGTTTTAGAGCAACATTATCTGAATAATGGTATTTTAGGGCCAGTCTCGGATCCAGATAAATATTGTCATGTAAATTATAATCTGTGGCTCTTATCCCAGCCTGGATTTTTAATTTATCTGATGCATCCCATTTATCCTGCAAGAAGAATGAAACTTCCCGTGTATTATTTTTTAATGAAAGCGGCGTGTAGGTAATAGAAGTATCCTGATCTATAATTTTAAAGACCATTCCCAGATCAAAATCAATATTCTTAATCTGAAATCCGCTTGTGACTTCCTGATTTTCTGTTGCTTTCCAACTCACCTCTGTTTCCAATGTATTATCTTTGATAATGTCATAGATCTCAAAATTAAAATTGGTGAAATAAGTCATCGTTGAATCAGCATAGGTATATGTATTCCGATCCTGAAAAGAAAGATCAAAATCAAAGCGGTAGCGGCTGTTTGAATAAAATGTTTTTGCCACAACCTCAGGAGATACGATCCAGCGCCAGGTGAGACCATTGGTATGGTTCCCCCAAGGCCAGTTAATACGGGTACTAAAATCTGATTGAATATTTACATTTGAATTACTGGTTTGCTCGGAATCATCCCAAGAAAAATCCAGAACATCATCGCCGTAGAAACGGGAATAGGTAAGCCGGTGCTCAGAATTCAGATCAACGTTTACCTTGACCTGGTAGTCATAAAAGTAATAGGGAAATTCCATGTACACATCTGAACCGTCACTCTTTTGCCCAATGGGTATTTTCAATGCATTAATAACTGTATCAAAATAGGTTCGCCTACCGGAGATCATCCAGGAACCTTTTAGACCATTCCATTTTGGGATAGGGCCCTCTAAAAGACCTTTACTGGAGATTAGAGAGAGATTTGCCATACCTGTTATCTTTTGGGTGTTTCCTTCCCTGTTGATTACGTTCAAGATCGCCCCCATTCTCCCACCATAGCGGGCAGGAAACCCCCCGGCATGAAAGTCAGCTTCTTTAATAGCATCTGTGTTAAAAGTAGAAAAGATTCCACCAAGGTGATAGGGATTGTAAATAGAAATACCATCCAACATAATCAGGTTCTGGTCCGGCGTACTTCCCCGAACATAAAGAGCGCTTGAAAAATCGCTGGTGGTCTGTACTCCCGGCAGCATTTGCAGGGTGCGAAATATATCGGGCTCAACAAAAGCCGGTGCGGAATTAATCTCCCTGAGATCAAGCGAGATTTGGCTACTCTCCATTGACCTTTGAAATTTCTGTCTTTCAGCAGTAACCAAAACCTCTTCAGTTTGAATAGCTTCTTCTTTTAAACGAATGTCCAACCGAATAGGCATACCTTCAAACAGCATTATTTCTTCATTATAAATTCCATAGCCCATCATGGAAGCATTAATCTTATAGGGCCCCAGTGGAACTTTAGTTATAACAAAATATCCATCCTGATTCGTTGCTGCACCCAGAGATGTATTCGCCAAAAAGACATTGGCATAAGAAATAGGTTCGCCAGTAGCATCATCTCGAACATAACCATTTATGCTAGAAGTAGTCTGTGCCTCTAAACAACAAACTAAAACCAATAAACTGTATTTAAACCATTTCATTAATCTATAATAATAAGAACCAATTTTATTTTATAATAAGAAAAAAGAAAATCATTTACTTCAACAAAATTATCTTTCTGGTCTGGCTGCACTCCCCTGCCTAAATCTTATAAATATATAACCCTGCCGTTAATCATACCCAAATATCATTTGGTGATGTGAAATCATTTATAATTTTACCAGTATTAACGACTCCCTTTGGTTCAACTAGCATAATTTGACATTCTTTTTCCGCAAAAGGTTTGTGTTCTACCCCTTTTGGTACAACATACATGTCTCCTTTTGATAATTTTATCAAATCATCTCTTAATTCAATATTCATTTTTCCATCGATTACTATAAATACTTCATCGGTGGAATCATGACTATGCCAAATAAATTCGCCTTTAATTTTTGCTAATTTAAATTGATAATTATTCATTTCAGTAATAACTCTTGGGCTCCAATATTCATTAATTTTTGTAAACTTCTCTTTGATATTAATTTTTTTATTTTTCATATCAAAATCTACACATCATCCTACAAACAAAAAACCCAACTCATGGGTCATATCCCACTTATTGGGTTATGATTGTATACAAGTAAATGATCCGAAATATGTCTAATATTATTTATTAGAACCAGGAGCGCTCTGTGAATAATATAGTATGTAGTTGGGCTGACTATGGAGTATCAGTATTCAATAATACTGAAAACAGGCACAGGTTTCAATAGTTCATCGCCCTTAAGGAACTTAAGTATAATTAAAAAAGCATAACTCACAATTTCTCCACCTAATTTATTGACCACACTGCCTGTAGCTTTGGCGGTCCCTCCTGTTGCCAGAAGGTCATCAACAATTAATATCCTATCACCTTTACTAATGGCATCCGTATGTATTTCTATGGCATCTGTGCCATATTCCAGTTCATACTCTTCCGCGACGGTTTCACTGGGCAATTTTCCCGGCTTGCGGGCCAATACAAACCGACAGCCTAATTTCAAAGCTAAAGGTGCAGCAAAAATAAAACCCCTGCTTTCAATGCCAACAATTACATCTATTTTTTCATCCTTAAATGCATCATAAAACGCTTCTATCGTTTCTTTAAAAGCATCCTGATCCTGGAGTAAGGTTGTTATATCCTTAAACTGAATTCCTGGTTTTGGGAAATCAGGTACATTCCGAATACTGTTTTTAATCTTGTCAATATCCATTTAATCCTCTTTTCTGTACTGTTTACTGATCAATGGAATAACCTGCTCAATTAATTTTTTTACATTGTTCACATTTTTTTCCATCACAGCATAAATCTTTTC
>JABHKE010000077.1 GCA_018692355.1 Fidelibacterota bacterium | reverse complement strand
TTTGAAAAAGATTGGATTCCCATATGAAACATTGGAACCGACCCTCCGGTATCATTGGCTGGACCAAGTTGTGCCGGCATCAGAAATTCCCATAGAAAAAAAGTCAAAAAGTGAAAAAACAGATGAAATATTGACCCATACCTGGGGAGGACCGTTTATCTTCGTTGGATTATTGGCTTTCATATTTCAAGTCATTTTTTCGTGGGCTACTGTACCAATGAATCTGATAGATGTTGGTATAGCCCAATTGGGTACTTGGCTCGCTCATCATTTACCAACCGGATTATTGAGTGACTTATTGGTAGAAGGAGTCATAGGTGGTGCAGGAGCTATTCTGATATTTTTACCCCAAATATTAATTCTTATCTTTTTTCTGACTATGTTGGAAGATTCTGGTTACATGGCTCGTGTTGCTATCATGATGGACAAAGCCATGACCAAGGTGGGACTCCATGGCAGATCCGTTTTACCCCTCATGAGTGGTTTTGCATGTGCGATTCCCGGGATTATGTCCACTCGAACCATCGATAGTTGGAAAGAACGGCTCGTGACAATTATGGTTTTACCACTTATGAGTTGCAGTGCCCGATTACCTGTTTATACACTTATGATTAGTGCCTTTATTCCTGATAAGGAGGTATTTGGTATTTTTGGCTTGCAGGGTCTCACCATGGTGTTAATGTATTTCCTTGGAACTGTAACAGCAATGATCTTGGCAGTCTTATTTAGTAATTGGATCAAAACTGAAAGGAAATCTTCCTTCATTATGGAATTGCCGCCCTATCGCATTCCACTAATGAGATCAGTATTTCGACAGGTTTATACTCGAGGTAAACTCTTTGTAACCGATGCTGGGAAAATTATAATGGCCATTTCTATTGTTTTGTGGTTTTTGGCATCGTTCCCAAAAATAAATTCAAGTAACGGTGAAACAAAATCCATTCATTCCAGTTATGCTGCTGATATAGGGAAAGCCATTGAACCCATGATAGCTCCTTTGGGATTTGACTGGAAGATCGGCCTGGGACTGGTAACATCCTTTGCAGCACGGGAAGTTGTCGTTAGCACTTTAGCGACTATCTACAATGTAGAAAATGATGGGGAAGATATGATTTCCTTGTCCGATGCTATGAAACGAGACAAGGACCCTAATACTGGAAAATCTATTTTTACGCCATTGGTAGCATTGAGCCTCATGGTCTTCTATGTGTATGCCGCTCAATGTATGGCTACATTTGCCATCGTGAAACGGGAAACCAATTCCTGGAAATGGCCTGTTTTTATGGTGATTTACATGACAGCACTTGCCTATTTTAGTTCACTCATTGTGTATCAAGGCGGATTGATGATGGGATTCATATGATCCAAGAAATTCTCGGTGGACTTATATTGATTGTTGCGGTTGTCATGATCGCAATGCGATTCAAGAAACAGGTAACGGTGGGTGAAGGCAATCATCAATGCAATGATTGTTGATTAGATTAAGCCTTTTTCTCCATTTTTATTGAATGGGATTCTGATCGATGGGTTTCTTTGTATCCTAATTTTTCATATAGTTTCCTTGCAATATCGTTTTTTGGAACAATATTTAATGAAAAAGTTTTACATCCCGAATTTTTGCCTTGATTTTCAATTGCATTGACCAATTTTGTAGCTAAGCCAGATTTCCGGTTTGATGGGGCAATAAATAGATGGAATAAATGCGCGTTATCTTCAATAACTCTCATGCTTATATGGCCAATGATCCAATCGTTCTCTTTTAGTATAATCGTCGTTGTTTTATTCACTATGTCAGCATAGGAGTTTGAAACCCATTTTTTAAATTTGAAAGGAAAGGAAAGGGAAGGCGAAACAAAGTTTAGCGTCTTTGGACTCTGAAACCAGTTTTTTAAAACAGCTTCCATGATACGGCAATCTTCTTTCCGTGAATATGAGATTTCTTCTAAAGTATATTCTTGCTCGGACATTGGTGAATTTACCTGTGTTTAACTACTTGACTCTATCAAGAATATCTTGAAAAATTAATACATGAAGAAAAGGCTAACTCCCATCGAAAAGTTTAAAGAAGGAGATTCCATCCAAGGGTTTTATCTTTGTGTACAAAAAAATCTTCGCCATACCCGCAATGGTGATCTTTACCTTGATCTTGAATTACGGGACATCACCGGCCATATTTCTGCCAAAATTTGGGACTCTGTGGCTGACTTGAATGAAAAATTTGAATCCGGGCATGCTGTGGTTGTCTCTGGAGACGTGGAATCATTCATGGATCGTCCGCAATTGGTCGTCCACAAGATCAATAAAGCTACAGTTCAGCATTATAGCAGATATGGTTTTGATCCAGCATTAGTGGTGCCATCATCCAAAAAAGATTCCAATAAAATGTGGAAGGATATTGAGAGACTCATCAATGGTATGAAAGATAATTATCTTCGAACTTTGGTGAATAATATTTACCAAGCGAATAAAAGCAAACTTATGATCCACCCGGCTTCGGTTAAAATGCACCATAATTTTCGTTCAGGATTCCTTGAACACGTATTGACTATGGCGCAAATCGCCAAAAAGATTTCACCGTTGTACGATGTGGACCGAGATTTGGTTCTGGGAGGTATCTTACTCCACGATATTGGAAAACTTATTGAGATCAACTCCGAATACGAAGCAGAATACACGGATGAAGGAAATCTGATAGGTCATATTGTGATTGGTCGAGACATAATCCGAGATGCTGTCAAAAAGATTAAAAATTTTCCAAGTGATCTTGCTCAAAAAATGGAACATATCATTTTATCTCATCAAGGCCGATACGAATGGCAATCTCCAAAAATGCCATCTTTTCCAGAAGCGCTACTTGTTCACATGATCGATATTCTAGATGCTAAAATGAATCTAATGGATATTGCGTTAAATGAAGACCAAGAGCCTGGAAAATTCACTAATCGCCATAATTATTTTCGTATTCCGCTTTTGAAAAAAGATGAACCTGAATAAACTGGTTCAGGCTGCGATTTTTGCGGCAATGGCCATAGGGCTTGGATTTATGTTCATGCTCGTCCCAAATCTCGAATTCATTTCCGTCACTATATTTCTTTCAGGATTGACTCTTGGAATGGGCTATGGTACTTTGGTGGGTGGAACGGCAATGTTGATTTATTCTTCCATGAATCCTTTAGGGTCCGGTCTCATTTATATCACTCTTTTGTTAGGCCAAATTCTTGCCATGGCAGGAATTGGGCTATTAGGTTCAATTTCAAAACAATTTTTAAAAATAGATAATCCTCTTGCTTGTTCTATTGTTGCCGGTGGAATCGGATTAGTGTGTACTCTGTTATACGATGGTGTTACCACATTTACTTATCCCATCAGCGCAGGTTACGATTGGGATGAAACAGTGGCTTATGCAATTTCTGGATTATTATTCACTTTCATGCATTTAGTTTCCAATGCAATTATCTTTTCCTTAGTAGTTCCTGGATATTTAAGGCGTATTTCTCAATAAGATGAAAAAAATAGTAATAATATTTTTTATATCTTGGGGTTTATCTCAACAGATCCAGTTTATTCCATTTGACTGGAGTGGGCAATTTGGGTATGTGAATAAAAACGGCGCAATTATGTGGAATCAAGATTGGCAATCAGGTCGCCTTCTTTTTGATGGCACATGGTCTGTTTATCCTAAAATGTATGGCAATGAGATCGAAAAAGGGTTTATAAATCAATCACCAGATACATCCAATTTTGATTCATCACTAGTAAAATCCTATTTCAAATATGATCAGGGGGATTATTCATTAGACAGGTTTTCTTTAGGAACAAATTATACAGGGAATGGACGACAGATTCATTTTCATGCATTTAAACGTTCATTTTATGGAGCCTATGGTCAGTATAATAATCAATCAAATCAACCCATCCAGCAATCTTATTTAGGGTCCTATGAATCCCAAAAAGGAAAAGAACATGCTGGCATTTCGGTGGGGCATTTTAATACTTATTCTGGGATCGCCGATTCCACAGCACGAGGTCTTATTGATAATCGGATCACAGCGATCAATACTTTTTGGAATCAATCATTTGGTCAAATCAATTCAAAAGTAAACTTCGACCAATTTATTCAGAGATATGTTGCAAGTCATACATTATCATCATATACGGGTGTTAGATATTTGACAAGATCAAGAATTATTGGCGAATTATACTGGAAAGATAATTTTACAATTGGAGCCGAAAAAAATATGAGAAGTACCAGGATGGATACTTTGATAATAGCTGATTGGAACCGATTGTATATAAAAGACCAATTGTCATTATTTGATATAGAACTTGGGGTAACAAGTCTAAATGATCATAGAAAACCTGATTATAATATTGGAATGAATTATCAATTAAAATCATTTTTAATAAATGTTGGTATAGAACAATTAGTGAAGCCTATTCATCCTTATTATTTGTTTCAAAATTATTCTGAAAATAATGATCTTATTTCTGTTACTTCAAATTACCACGCAGGAATTGATTGGGATGGAGAACTATCAAATGCTTCAATTATCTTTTCACATTTAACAGATAATAATGATTATTGGGATATTATTATACCTGAATCGGCTACTTTTAAAGCTGAACACAGCCAGTTGAATATAAATTATCAAACTTCAATGATACCTTTCATTGATTATGAAATAAACTATGCTACGAGGAATACGGGAAATATCTATGGTGGTGGAATTGGTTCCTTTCTGAATTATAACATTAAATCCAGATTAAGTCTTTTCGATGGCTTTATGTTAGTGGATTTAAAATTAGGTGTGGATAGATATTTTAATCGGTTAAATAACTCAATTATTCATCCGATTGAAGTGGTTCCGATGACCGTTTACACAGAAGATAAATTGAATGATATTTCGTTAATCAACGGAACCATCACAGCTTATGTTTCCACCTTCACCATTAAATATGAGTGGTTGAATATCAAAGAAATGATTCTAGCATACATAGGATCCGATGAAGACAATTATTTTGAAATTCATCCGGAAATGCCACTCTTAGGACGACAAACTAGTCTATCAGTGGAGTGGGATTTTCTGGATTAAAATATTTCTTTCTAAAATTTAAACGTCATCCCTGCTTTGACGACTCGATCAGGTTCAGGGAAATCCGGGTCGAATGCCGTATTTTCATTCAGGAGGTTTTCAGCGATGATGTGAAATTGTAAAGATTTCTTAAAAGCCGGAAAGATGAAGTGCACTCCAGCAGTTACGTTTTGAAAAGGATTTAGTGCTTTATCCACCAATTCAAAGTTTTCGTTATAGTCTTGGTATGTTCTTTCGCCAACGTATTTACTTTGTAATTCAAATTGGATATCATTGATAGTATATCTTACCATTCCAGTGGCGGATATTTCAGGAACATACTGAAGTGTTTTTCCGGAATTCAGATTTTTCGTTTTTGTTCGAGTTAAAGTCCATGAAAAAGTCATTCCAGAAATAATCTCTGGAAAATTTGTAGAGACAATTAAATTTTTCCTTTCGGTACTATCCAGGTTTGTAGGTTTCCATACATCATTTTCGTCTGGGGCCCAAACGATAAGATTGCGGCTTCGTTTATTACGATATTCAATAACAAAATTGGACCCTTGGCCAAAAGTTTTGTTCCAGTTTAAAATATGAAAATTACTGGTTTCAGACTTAAGACTTGGGTTGCCCTTGCTATATGGATCCGATGGCCAATACAGGTCATTAAAGGAAGGAAGATAAAATCCAGTACCAGATATAGCCGAAAATTTACCCAAATTTTCAAAATCGAGAGTTGCCTCTAAGTCTGAAGTGATTACGGATGTTTCATCAACAATATCTGACCTAAGTCCAGGCTTAACGCTTACAAAATCAATCGGCTGAACAAACGTTTGTAATCCAATTGCCATTATTGCTCTTTCTCTTTTACCGATATCGGAACTTTCAATAGATTGGAATTTTACGGTTGAGAATCCATTCATCTTTATTTTACGCGTTGGTTGAAACAATCCATGAACCCTAATTCCGCTGGAACCGACTTTATGATTGCTATCAGTACCCATATCAACATTATTATAATCCTCGTTGCTGGACCGCTGATTTACGTCCAAACGCAAGTGTCCTTTTTCCATTATTTGAATCAATTCTAATCCAGTAACAATTAGGTTGTTTTTTCGCCGAGCATTTGGGCTAGGGTAAAGCAGACTTCCAGCTACACCTCGATCATGATCTACGAACAAAACATTTGCCTTATAAATTCGATTTTTATGATTATGTCTTTGGTATAGTCCGCTCATGAATCGTTGTTCGTAATCATTATTGGAACGGGTTTGGGTCTTATCAGCCAAGGAAAATGGATAATTACCTTTTGATGACGTATATCCGTTTTGAATTTGAAAATTTGTATTGGACGTTGCAAGGCTGTAACCACCGGATCCATTTCGATAACCAAAGGAACCGCCACTTAAGTGAATATAAGATTTCTTGAGAAGAGAACGAATGTGAATTACACCATCGAATGAGCCGGAACCATATGATATATTCGGTGAACGGCTTAAATATAAGTTCTGCATAAGGGCTAGCGGGAGATCGGATAAGTCCGTAAGCCCATTCTGTACATTTGTTAAATCAATTCCATCCAGCGTAATCTTGGTATGCACTGCTTGTCCGCCATCCATACTGACAGTTGTAATTCCCGGTAATCCGCCCGCGGATCGAACTAACGTACCCGGAATGCGATCCAATGCATTTGCCCTGGAAAAACCATCCATTTCCAGCAGTGTAACTTTGTCCAAATTCCGATTGGTTATAGGTTTTTCACCAACTATAGTTATTGGATCTAAAACTATGACTTCCTGCGAAAGCACTATTTTTCTATGTTTTTGTTCTTGGGGTAGGTGGAATGAAGACGAAAATCCAATCTTGGAAATCTTTAATGAATCTGTTGGCAAGGTTCCAAGTGGTAATTGATAAAATCCTGATTCGTCCGTTATCGACCATGATTTCGTTCGAATGTTTACTACCGATGCAAAGGGCACTGGTTCGCCATAATTTGAAAAAACATACCCACTATTGATTTCCGTGGAAAACACTAAAGACATAGTAAAAATGGATAAATAAAGAAGTTGGAATTTGATGACCACAACTATTCTCCCGAAAGTTTTTTACGTGATATCTATTTATTGCAGGTTTCCTGACTTATGCGGTGTCAACTCGGTTCGCCTTCTTTCCGGTCGGAGAGACCGAAAATGGCAAAAGAACCTGTTTGCCGCAATCACAGTAGCGGGGACTGTACCCGATTTACACGGGTTTCCCTACCATAAATAAACAAAAAAATGCGTCGCATTTTAGAGATATTTCCAATTGAGTCAAATATAAAACTCGTCTATTTATTCCCGAGAGAATCAAATAAATTTCTCCCCATGTTTCAACCCGAAAAAAACTGGTTTATTATTACATCCGGCGCAGCGCCGGTTTATGAAGAAGCAAATTTTAATTCACCGTGTCTGACCGAAGCGGTGTTTGGTGAATCCTGCCAAATTCTTAATCAAAAGAACAATTGGCTTTGTGTTAAATGTGAAGACGATTATGAAGGGTGGGTGAATACCTTTTATGGTAATATATCCCCTGAAAAAAATAATCCAACCCATAGAATGGTTTTCCCAACCAAAAATGGATTATATGATCCAAAATATCCTTTTGGAGCAAAAGTGACAGAAAATCTGCCAGGATCCATCCAGATCATGGATACTTTAGGATTGGATCAGGTGATCCCTGTTGCTGAAAATCTATTGGATACGCCCTATAAATGGGGCGGAAAAACATCATTGGGTATGGATTGCTCCGGTTTGGTTCAATCCGTTTTAAAGGTCTGCGGACTGAATGCTCCCAGAGATTCCTATCAACAACAGGAATATTTTGCTAAAGATGAGATTCAAATAGATCATGCAGAGCCAGGTGACCTTCATTTTTTTGGAAAGGACGGAAAAGTCTCTCATGTTGGTTTTTCAACTGGCGGTAAGGGAATCCTGCATTCTCAAGGAATGGTGAAAGAAGAATCACTGGACCCTGCGGATAGAAATATGAATCAAAAACTCATAGATATCTACCTGTCAAGCCATTCGATTCAACGTAAGTTTCCATCGTGAAAATGCCCTCATCCAATGCAGTTAATGGCCATTTATTAAATCGGGCCGTGTTGGTACTGAATGCAAATTATTCTCCCATGATGATTTGCACCGCCAAACGGGCGATTTGCATGGATTATTTGGATAAGGTGCAAGTGTTGGTGAATTATAACGACCAGGTTCATAGTCCATCCTTATCTTTGGATTTACCCAGTGTTATAAAGATTCATGATTATGTTCGATATGATAATTTATCTGTAGATTTAAATAGAAAAAATATTATCGCACGGGATGAACATGTTTGCCAATATTGTGGAATTTCAAGAATTCCAATTACCATAGACCATATTATTCCCAAAGGGAAAGGTGGTTTGGATACGTGGGAAAACCTTGTTGCAGCTTGTAAACCCTGTAACCAAAAAAAGGGAGATAAGACCCCGGAGGAAGCAAATATGCTTTTAGCCCGGATCCCTAAACGGCCGAACCGATTACATTATTTCCAAAAATATGTAAAAACACAACAACAAGATTGGCGTCCCTATTTGTTCATGGAACCGTTTAAGATCAACTAATCTGTAATATGCATTTAGAAAAAAAACTACGGGTTTTAAGCGGTATTCAACCATCAGGCGCACTCCATCTTGGAAATTATTTCGGAATGATGTCCCGTATGATAAAATATCAAGAAGAGAATGAACTTTTCTGTTTTATTGCCAATTATCATGCCATGACGACCCTTCCTGATTCGAAAACATTATCATCTAATACATTTAATGCTGCCTGTGATTTTTTAGCGCTAGGGCTTGACCCGGAGAAGTCCACTTTTTGGGTGCAATCTGATGTACCCCAAGTCACTGAACTCACCTGGATGTTGGCATCCCATGCCAGCGTTGGACTTATGGATCGCGCCACATCTTATAAAGATAAGATTGCACGGGGTATTAAACCCAATATGGGATTATATGCTTACCCTGTTTTGATGGCTGCAGACATATTGCTATTTGACAGCCAGATAGTACCTGTAGGAAAAGATCAGAAGCAACATCTGGAAATGACAAGGGATATGGCAATTCGATTTAACAATACGTATGGTGAAACATTAATTGTTCCTAAACCGGATATTGAAAAAACTACTCAATTAGTTCCTGGTATCGATGGACAAAAAATGAGCAAATCCTATAACAATACAATTCCATTATTTGACACAGATAAAAAGTTGAGAAAACAGATTATGCGTATTGTCACTGATACGACCGATATTGATGATCCAAAGGACAAGGATACCCCACTATTTCACCTGTACAGTTTATTTTTAGATGAAAGAGAACAAAAAAGGTTAGCAGATCGTTACGAAGGAAAAGGTCTTCGGTATGGTGATGTTAAACAAGAACTCTATGAGAAGGTTTTGGATGTTTTTGGACCATTTCGTGAAAAAAGAGAGGATTTGATTTCCAACCCTAAGCAGGTCCATGAGATATTAGATACAGGAGCTAAAAAAGCCCGGCAAGTGGCAGAGGAAGTCTTGAATCGAGTTCGATCCGCATCTGGAGTGAATTACAGTTAATGGCTTACCAAGTCAAATTAGAGAATTTTGAGGGGCCAATGGATCTACTCTTGTATTTCATTCGTCGGGATGAATTAGATATTTATGATATTCCAATTGGTCAGATCACAAAAGATTTCG
>JABHKE010000044.1 GCA_018692355.1 Fidelibacterota bacterium | reverse complement strand
CCTGCATTCGCATCAAATTCCCCGAGAATTCCAATCCGTGGACGACCAGAACCATAAGTGGCAATAAAAGCGGTGGGCATTCCGGCCACACCTCGCTCAACGCTGAAACCATTCTTTTCTGCATAATCGGCCAATATCTTGGATGATTTGTGTTCTTCCAATGCTAATTCTGCGTTGGACCAAATGGCATCACTGATTTTAATTAAAGCTTTCCGGTGCTTTTCGACTGACTTGTCGATGGCCTTTTTATTTTTTGACCAGTCATCACCGGCAGTGAGTACCACCATACCCATTAGGGCAATAATGATCCATTTCATTTTTGTTGACATTATTCTTCTCCTTCTTTCAATTAATGGGTTAAGGTTTATTTAATTCCTTCTAATTACCCAATAAAAATTTGATAATCCCATTGGCGTAGGTATCCGCATCATCCCACATGGCCATGTGACTTCCCTTTTTACATAATAAAAATGATCCATTTGGTAATTCATTGGACATCCATTCCATATGGTCAGGATCCATGGTATCATGAGAGGCACCGATGACCAAACTTCGTGTTTTAATTTCCTTTAGACGATTTTTTTGATCCCAAAATTCCAACAATCCGGATGCGCCAAACTCACTGGGGCCCTGCATGGCCACGTACATATCCTGATTAATGTGGGCGAAGGCATTATTCACTTCATCGGGCCATGTATCTGCAGGCATTCGGAGAATATGTTCTTCATAATGATGGGGAATAAGGAGCGCCATATACTGTGGATTTCCAAAATCCTTATCCGCTTCTAACTGCGTGATTTCCGCCAAAACTTCTGGCGGCATTTGCGGACCTAAAACGTTTTTAGCAAAATTATTATAGTCCGGAATACTCGCCATCATGTTTGAAATAATAAGCCCTTTAAGATTCTGTTGATATTTCAGGGCATATTCCATGGCCAAAATTCCACCCCAAGAATGACCCAATAAATAAAAGTTGGATGCATTTAATCCCAATGTTTTTCGGACAGATTCCACTTCTTCCACAAACCGATCAATGGTCCAATCGGCAGGGTTATTGGAGGGATCACTATTATGTGATCCAAACTGATCGTAGTAATAATATTCTATGTCTTTCCCAGCAAAATATTGATCCAAATTCTTGAAATATTCGTGGGTTGCTCCGGGACCACCATGGAGTAAAAGTAATTTTATACTATCGCTACTCCCTACTTTTTGGGTCCAAACCTTATGCCCGCCAACAATTTCAATCATTTTTATATCAGTTGAAATTGGTGCGGGTTCAACTACTTCTTTGGAGGGAGTATTGGCACATCCATTCAGCAATAGAAGGGTAAATGCCATCAGTAATATTCTTGTTTGTTTCATTGTGACTCTTTTTTTATTTTAATCTTTTTAGACGGGCTAAAATATTTTTCATAATTATTCCATTAAAATTCATTATTCAACTTCATTTTTCGACAAAGATAAGGCGGTTAAATAAGACTGTTCTATATCTTTCAATTGCCGGGTGTACATATTCCCATAAAGATTTGCCTGAGAAAGCAATCCATAAAAGGCATTAGACATATAATATGGTTGATTGAATTTGTATTGATTCACGGTCCGGCTACCATAAAAAGCGCCATCATAAGAATTGTAATTAAAACTCACCCGAAATTCATCCAATATTTCATTCCGAAAACGAATATTAAAGTGATCTATTTCTGTTGATGTGGCATAATTACGCTGTTTCTGATGGTTATACATCTCCAGGAGAATATTTTTTAATTCCACATCTTTTATCAGTTCGAATGAACCGGTGGATATGAGTTGATTAAAAATGCCATCCTGCGGGAAAAATGAAAAACCGACCTCAACATCCAATAGCTTATTGAGTATTTCTATGTCAGAAAGCGCTTTATGATTTTCATCAATATCACTTTGAATTTCTGTGATGAGCTTTTCAGAATTAATCAATGTTTCGAGTAATTTATTGATTTGCTGGATGTCCATTTCCAATGTATTTGTGAGGTCGGATAGATATTGATCTTTTTTCCTTTCGTTTTCTTTTTCTGTCTGCATTTCCTCTACGTACAAGGATAGTGCGATCCCCAAAAAGACCGCCAAAAATTCGATACCGCCTCTGGTTAAAATGTTTTTCATTTACTCTCCCTTTCGAGGTAGACGTTCATCCAGCATGGCGGTGTGATATACAAAGGCAGCCACGATCACTGCATTCTTTTGTATATCCTCAATAGGGATTGTATCATAATAATCGAGATTCGTATGACCGCCAGTGCCACCAATTTTATCCTGTAAAAATTGAAAGGCGGGGAGGCCCACTCGATCGAAAGCAACATGGTCTGTGCTACCCAAACTTTGGGGCGAAATGGTGGTCATGCCCAAATCATGGAATGGTTTGATCCAAGACGTGAATGCATCCCGCACATTTTCATTCCCCTGCAAATTCATACCTCGAAACTGCCCCGGGCCATAATCCTGGTTATAGTACGCCGAGAATTTTTCATAATCCGGTTTTACTCCAATCTCCGGGTCATTGGGATTTCCAAAATGCTTATGTACATATTCCCGAGAACCATGAATCCCCTGTTCTTCTCCTGACCACAAGGCAATCCGGATGGTGCGCCTGGGCGTCACCCCCACCGATTTCAGGATGCGCATGGCCTCCAGCATTACCGCTGTACCAGAAGTATTATCCGATGCGTTTGGGCTGGCGTGCCAGGTATCAAAATGGGCACCCAGCATGACCACTTCATCTTTTAAATCTGTGCCGGGGATTTCGCCAATCACATTCCGAGCCCACTGTCTTTCTTTTCCAATCTTGGTTTTGATTTCCACCGCAATACGCACAGGAATATCCCGTTCAAGAATGCGGTACATGCGGTTGTAATGCTCAGGCGTTACGGTCACGATGGGTAAATGGTTTATGGTTCCCTTCCGATCCCATTTATCTTTTTTAGCACCGGGGCGCGCATATCCCGGAACCATGGCCACACGGTTCCCTCTCGTTTCTAAAATGACCGAAACACCCTCTTCTTTATAAAATGCATTTCGTTCAGCCGTACTGACCCGTTCCGGATCAGGCGGTGGACGTTTGCGTCTTTTTCTTTTGGGCGGATCGTTGGCTAATACAGTTAATTCTTCATCAGTAAATCGGGGAGTGCCATTTCGGATTCGTTCTTGATCAATTACCGGCATCGTTACAGACAATACCGCTTTCCCTCTTAACTTACCTTTATACTTTTCTAAATCACTTTTGGTTTTAATGTCCGCAATCGTCACGTTCATTTTCTGCCGGCCGTTGATCCCCGGTGTATGGGCGATGGGATATCCGACCATTGTTTGGTAATCCGGCTCCAGCATATGGATGGAGAATAGTTTGTTATCCCAACTGACACCATAATCCATAAATGGCTCAATTTCGATATTGGTGAGTCCAATCCGTTTCATTTCTCCCGTCACCCACTTCTGGGCACGGCGCATATCTTTTGAATTGGTAAGGCGGGCACCCAAAACATCGGTCATGTAAGATAAGGTATTGGCAATCTGAGACCGTTCAAATCCTTCTTCCCGAATTTTGGCTACCATTTCATGGTCAACAGCATATTTCCCCTGAGATAACAGAGGGACTGCAAATGATATTAGGGAAATAATTATAAATGTTTTTTTCATGTTAGTTTGCTTACATTTTGATCTTTGTTAAAATATTTTTCATATTAATTCTCAATCATTTCCTGGCGGATAAGTTCTACAGGGATATTCCCCGCCTTGTTAAATGTATCTAAAAAATTTCTAAGTACGAATGGTTTCCCTTCTGTTTCAAGCTTTTTCGCATATTCGGCCATGAGGTTTTCAATGAGGTATTTTCCCGTTACATAACAGGTGCCGTACCCAGGCTGGCGGAGGTAAAGGTGCTGCTCAAATTGAAGAAGGTGGGGCTCCCGCTTCATCCACCCTCTGGGAGTCCATTTCACATGGACCTGTCCTGCTTCAGCCATGGTCATCATATTGGCATGGGCATAGAGGGAACCCAATCCCCGGGCGGCCCGCTGGGCCAGCATGATCCAAACAATTTCTCTTGATCTCGGACTGTCTTCATAGAGTCCCGTGTGCATAAACATTTCTTCCACTGATGTGGCGATTCCCTCATTTTTGGAATCGTACATATTGTACAAGGGTGGCCCCCGTCGGATCGGATTTTCATGTGGATTATCTCGAACTTCCGCCAAGTCGAACCAGTGGTACATATGGGAATAAAGTGGCAGTGGGTCAAAGTGCATCCCAATCGAAAAGAAATTGCGTTTTTCAACTGGAATAAATTCCCCCATATGTTCCCGTAGCGCCGGTTCCATATTTGGCTTGATGGACATAATCTCTTTTTCTTTTAAAAATGACATCATTTTTTTCACAGCTTTTTCTGTTAACGCTGCAAATTCTTTTGGCGTATCTGCTGAAACCATGGGTGGCAAGTCCATATTTCGCTGCTCCTCTAATTTTAGAGACGTCCAGGCCCGATCCAGTTCCCGTTGGAGCAATTGCACTTCTTCATCCCAAGTGAGGGGAACCCGGTGGACATTCTGCTGATACCATGTGTAATTATCCTTCCCAATCCCAGAAGGACCATTCTTTTTTGATGATTCTTTTTCTAACCATTGGATAAATACTTCATTCGCTTTTTTTGCATT
>JABHKE010000046.1 GCA_018692355.1 Fidelibacterota bacterium | reverse complement strand
ATTTTAAAACGCCAGCATTTGGTACTTGCTTGACCGTTGAAGATTCTATGGCATTTGATCCTACAATTAGGACAGCCCAGGATTTGGTAATGTATCAGATCTATAAGCAAGCATTGAATAATGGTCCAAATGACGATTACAGGTCAATTATTGATTTATTAAGATTGACAAAAAAAACTGAATATACTTGGTTTGAAAATTATCCTCTCGAACACCTTAAAATGGCAGATTATTCTCTTCAAATCATTGATGAAATCATCCAAAACTCAGCATGGATAGATTTAGTTTTAGCGCACGAGTCCATTTACCGTAATCATCTATTAATAAATCCTGTCAATTGGGCAAAAGAAATTCAAAATGTTGCTTTTCTGGTTAGAGGGCAATGGGATCTCTTATATTCAGATTATTATAAGGCAATTGAAATGTTAGAAACAACTGCGCCAATTCGGATCCTTGGCTATAATATTACTGAAGAAAATCAAAAGGAATTGGAACTTTACATTTTTCACCCTAATCAAATCAGTTCATCTGAAATATTTCTTCTTTCTGGTGATGAATATGTGAACCTAAGTGCATATCAAAATGAGAACGAACCATTATTCAATGTAATTATTCCGGATCATTGGACCACTGTTGACCTAATGATGGATGATATTTTTATTCAAACCTGTCCAATTATATTTAATGAATCGATTTATTTTACTTTGAATGGTGATTTTATTCCAAAAAACGATCATCTTAACATTAGAGTAGGACTAGCTGAATCTTCTTTGTGGATTAATGAATTGACTTGGAATCCTTATACGAAAAATCTCCATCTTGAAGTAGCAGGGAATCCAGAATATGCAGACGATTATTTATTTACTTTCAAGGGTGAATCGATTTGGGATGTTGAAATGTTTTCAGGTTATGAGAACCAATTTCAAGATTCATCCATCATTCTGCAAGAAGAAATTGAATATCCAACATTTATTTCTTTTATGAAAAATCTAGAGGAAGGGTATTCAGCCCTTGAGTATATTGTGCTAGACACCCTACCTGTTGCAATCAGTCGGATGCCAGATGGAGGTCCGTGGTATTATTCAGAATCAACTACCTTGGGGATTACCAACGAACCAGTTAGAGATTACTTTGAAACAGACTTGCTTCCAGAATTATTTGTACTCTATCAAAATTTCCCAAATCCATTCAATGGGCAAACAAAAATTACTTTTGATCTTTTAGAAGATGCGACGGTCTCATTGTATATCACGGATGCCACGGGGCGGATCCATGATAAATTTATGGAGGATGAATTCATCACTTCTGGAACGTACAATTATAATTGGAATGGGGAAGGAAGATCTACGGGCATTTACTTTTTCACGATTCAGGCACAGGTTGATCAAAGACCTCCGGCAATTTTTAGTCGTAAAATGATCTATTTGAAATAACGGCCTTCTTTTCCATTTTATTCTCTCAAGAGATTTCTGTATTTTCACATATATGATGAAACGAAATCTTATCATCTTTTTAATCGCAATCATCCTTTGGGGATTCGGTTGCGCGTCACACCCACCCGTTTTTCCACAAATGCCCGAGAAAGGCGAAACCAATATGGGGTTCACATTCTCAGTAGAAAATGTGATTCCCGTTATCTGGGCTCGACATGGCTTAGGACAATATACCGATCTTGGAATTCGGGTTGGTATCCCTTTATCCGGCACCGGTATTGATCTAAATCGAGTCCTCTTTAAAAGAGATCGAAAGTGGGATGTATTTAATGTGGCTTACAATTTGGCGCCCAATTCCAGTTTTGATTTTACCTATTATAAATTCAAGGGCGCTAAGCAGATTACAAAGAAAAATCCTTTCGGAGTAGCGTGGACAGGGTATCGTTGTATGCTTATTCCTAATGGAAGTTATGATAATGGTGCCAATAGAAGCAGTATCCGTTTTGGAATGCTTTATGGACGTAGGCTCAGTACAAAATGGGGATTTGAAGTTGGCTATTTCCATGATTTCAGATCAATGCCATTTTCAAAAGTGATGACATCAAATTGGGACCCATCGGATACAACTATGGTTAAGGAATATGATTCTAGTTATAAGAATTATCCACATAAAGTAGAAGGGTGGCCTACTCAGTTTTCTAGATCAACTGGTTTTTCACTACAATTCTTTATGTATTTGGGTCCAACCAAAAAAAAGAAAAAATAACTTTTAGAATCCATTAGCCAATGACGGATTCATCCTTTCGGTCTGCTGTAATCAATCAAGACATGCAAGCCTGTCAAAAATTCTATTCTCAGAATCTTTCTGGCGCTGAACTTGTTCAAATTCTAAATGATCTATTATTTTGCAGTGTATCTGTAAAACAATCTACCATAAAAGATCTTCATCCCGTTTGTGTTTTAAACTCAATTAAGAATTTGATTGGAGACGATCGAGAAAATCCTTCAAAACTACTCCTTGAATTTGCTTCGAATTATTTGTGTGGTTTTGAATTCAGAGATGATGATGAAACACAATTAGATGATGTGGTTAGAGATGGCATTGGGCTTACAGCATTCCTCGGTGATTTGGAAGATGCCTGCCAGCAAGGGGAATGGGAAGATCTACAGAAATTAACTGCCAAAACATTTATGGCTTCAGATCGATCTCGTGGTACTATGGATGCATTTGCAGAGTTGGCACTACAAGATTGTGAAAGAAGTGCCATTTTCATTTTTCATTTATTTCGTGCTTATCAATTTCAGGAAGTAAAAGAAGATAATTGGGCTTTTACAAAATGCATTTTGGAGTGGTTGCGTGGAAAAGCATTGCCGCAACCTCATGACCAGGCAGACTCATCTCCAAGTGAAGTCCATGACTTAGTGATTGAATCCGGTGACCTTTCATTATTGGGTGCCGTTTCAAGATTATGGGAGGGTGATTATGTCAGAATTCGAGGATATCAGAGAGAAGTAAGTCATTGGTGTTCTCAAGCCTTTTATACCACGCTGAATATTAAACCAAGTCGCAACCACTGGCTAATAAAAGATAAAAAGAGAAAATTTATCCATCAGGCGGAAACCATTGTTAAAAGTCAAAAGTCCCAATTAGAAAAAGCAAATGCATTGGTAATTTTAGAGGCGGTGAGAAGCCTTTATAAAACAACTTCACCAACCCAATTTGGAATCCTTGGTGCAAGATTAGACCAACTCATAAGATGAAGATTGGACAATACACTTTATATAGTATAGAAACATCCGAATTTGGATTGGACGGCGGTGCCATGTTCGGGATTATTCCAAAACCGCTTTGGGAGAAAGAGTCACCTGCTGATGAAATGAATAGAATCGGAATGGTGACCCGTTCTTTATTATTGGTAAGCGATAGTCGAAAAATCCTAATTGATACGGGTAATGGCACCAAGTGGGACGAAAAATATAAAAAGATTTACAACATTGATACATCTCGTTATAACATAGAATCTTCATTGGCGAAGTATGAATTTACTGCCACCGATATTACAGATGTGTTTTGTACTCATCTACATTTTGATCACGTTGGAGGAAACACAAAAATCGAAGATGGGAAGATTGTACCCACATTCCCAAATGCCAAATATTGGGTTTCCCAGGAGAATTGGAATTTGGCAAACCATCCGAGTCAAAAAGATTCTGGCAGTTTTATGGAAATTGATTGGAAAGTTCTAGCTGAAAATGGAATGATAGAAATTGTGGATGGTCAGGAATCATTCATTGATGGTATTGAACCATATTTGACATATGGACACACAACAGGGTTGATGCATCCAGTAATCTCCGATGCAAATCAAACCATTTTTTATGGTGCAGATATTTTCCCCATGGTTGCGCATATTCCTGTTCCCTGGGTTATGGCTTATGATATTCATCCGGTGGTCACTGTTCAGGAAAAAGAGAAACTTCTTTCAAAAATAGTTAATGAGAACTGGGTACTCTTTTTTGAACACGACCCCAATATTCAAGCCTGCACTATTCATCAGGATGGGAAACATTTTAAAATGAAAAATCCAGTGATTATCAGTGAATAAAGAAGACGAAAAAGAAAAATTATTTCAGGAAGGGATGAAGCAATACAAAGCCATGGATTATTTTGAAGCTCATGAAGCGTGGGAAGATCTTTGGTCTGATTACTATTTGGAAGACCGAAAATTTGTTCAGGGATTGATCCAGCTGGCCGTGAGTTTTGTGCACATTGGAAATGGGAATATGATTGGTGCGAAAAACTTATTAAGAAAATGTAAAGAAAAATTTAATGAATTCACTGGTGTCCAACGGGGAATCCAAATTAAAATATTATTGAATCAAATTGAAATGGTGCGACTCACATATGAAGGATTGAATGATCCGTCAGAATTTGATTGGGATGTCGTCCCCACATTGGAGTAAAAAATGCCGGAAATCCTATTATTTGTTAAAGATTTTGAATTGGGGTCACGCTTGTCTTCTGCCTGCGTAGATAAGGGAAAAAATGTGGAGTTTTCTGATGAAAATACCGATCCAGATTCTTTTCCTGAGCTTGTAAAACTTGCAGTGGTGGATATGGATGAAGCAGTTTTTTCTTCAGTAGGGTTAGTTTCAGAGTTGAAACGCCGTGGATTGAAGGTCATTGGAACAATGGCACAAATTAATAATCGCGAGCAATCCAAATTACGGGCCGCTGGGTGCGATGTAATTATTCCGCGCTCCAGCCTCATAAAAAATATGCCGAATCTGTTAGACGAATTATTAACTTGAGAGAATCCAAAGTAAAAAAACAGGAACGGGCAGAGGAAATCACAACCCGACTTCGAGCTTTATATCCGGATTCAAAATGCTCCCTGAATTATAAGTCTGCCCATGAACTATTAGTGGCTACAATCTTATCGGCCCAATGCACAGATCATCGCGTAAATATTGTAACGAAAGACCTATTTCAAAAATATAGAACACCAACTGATTTTGCATATTGTTCTGTGACGGATTTGGCAAAAGATATTCACTCTTGTGGATATCATAATCAAAAAGCAAAAAGCATCCAAGGATCCAGTTTAAAAATAGTTGAGGAACATGATGAAATTGTACCAGGTAGCTTAAATGAATTAGTTGCCTTGCCTGGAGTGGGGAGAAAAACAGCCAATTGTGTGTTAGGAGAAATTTACAATGTGCCATCTATGGTTATTGATACACATATGATCAGAATAATGGGATTATTGAATTTCACCAAAACAAAAGATGCAAAACAAATTGAATTAGAAATGATGGGAATATTTAAAGAAAAAGATTGGGTGAATTTGACACACTTGATTATTGATCACGGTAGAGCAGTTTGCATTGCAAGACGACCTCAATGTGGTGATTGTGTCCTAGTTGATCTATGTCCATCATCTTCTGTTTAATTTTAATAAAAACGATTCTACTATTTAACTTTCATATTCTTTGTTCCCGATATAAAATGGCGGTAATTTTGAATTCTAATATTATTTGCAATATACAAATATGTCAAACCCAATTATAACCAAAAAGTATCATTTTTGCGCTTCTCACAAATATGGAAACTCGAATTGGTCGGAAGAAAAAAATTATGAAGTTTTTGGGAAAGATTATAATAATCATGGTCACAATTATATTTTAGAAGTATCAGTGACTGGGCCCATTGATCCAGAATCAGGATGGTTAGTTGATTTACAAAAATTAAATGTACTAGTAAGATCTAAAATTGTGGATGTCATAGACCATACTCAGATCGAAAAAGATATTGACTGGTTCAAGGGGAAACAGCCTTCCTCCGAAAATATTTTGATTTGGGCATGGAATGAGATTGCCCCAAGGATGGAACAGGGTATACTCCATCGGCTTCGACTTGTAGAAACTCATTCAATCTTCACAGATTATTACGGCCCTGAACAATAATGAATTTCAAGGATCGATTTTATTTAATATTGGCCGGGATCTTTATTGCTTCCTTGGTTAGTTGCAATCTGATTTTTCAGAAGTTTTTTACTTGGACACCATTTGGTATTTATACCTTCGAAATATCCGTTGGAATTCTACCATATCCCATAACATTTTTAGCGACAGATCTAATTTCTGAACTTTACGGTAAGAAAAAAGCAGACCAGGTTGTGATTTCAGGATTAGTCGCCAGTGTCTTTGTTATGATTATTGTTCTTATTGCAAATGCTGCCCCAAGTACAGTTTGGTCCCCAGTTGATGATAATCTTTTCCAAAAAGTTTTTGGACTTCAAAGTATGGCTGTTTTTGCATCCATGGTTGCTTATCTCTCGGCTCAGTTTATAGACGTAAGGATTTTTCATTTCTGGAAGAAGCTAACCAAGGGAAAGCATCTTTGGTTGCGAAATAATGGTTCAACAATTATAAGCCAGTTTGTTGATACTGCGGCTGTCTTGATATTATTATGCTCATCGGGTGTAATTGAGTGGAATAGATTCTGGCTGCTATTGGAAAACGGATTTTTGTTTAAGGTCCTGGTAGCCTTATTGGATACTCCCGTCATCTACGGGGTAATCTATGCACTAAAAGGCAAAATAGAAATTGCACCTTATGAAGAAGGGTTAGACTAATGAAGAATTACGATAAACTGAAAAAAATCACCTTATCATTATTGGAAGAGATTGGTGAAGACCCAGCGCGAGAAGGATTAATCAAAACGCCAACACGGGTGGCAAAAGCCTGGGAATTTTTTTCCAAAGGATATGACGAAAGTCTGGATGAAGTTATCAATGAAGCGGTTTTTCATGAAGATGCAAAGGATATGGTCATTGTACGGGACATAGAATTTTTCTCACTCTGCGAGCATCATTTACTCCCATTTTTTGGCAAAGCACACGTTGGATATATACCAAATGGAAAAGTAATTGGGCTTTCAAAAATCCCACGAATCATTGATATGTTTGCCAGGAGGCTGCAGGTTCAGGAAAGGCTTACGCACCAGATTGCTGATGCGATTCAGAATGTATTGAATCCAATTGGAGTAGCTGTAGTTATGGAAGGTGTCCATATGTGCATGCAAATGAGAGGTGTAGAAAAACAAAACAGTTTTGCTTCTACAAGTTCGATGCTGGGCCAGTTCAGAAAATCTGCAGAAACAAGAACAGAATTTTTAAGCATTATCAGCAAATAAATATTCCAAAAATATCGAGACTTCCTATTATGCTTTCATTTTTAAATCTCAGCATTGAAAAATTAATAAAGGACTATGGCAAAATTTGATTTAGCTGTTTTGGGCGGTGGCCCCGGTGGCTACGTTGCAGCAATCCGTGGTGCCCAGCACGGACTTAAAACCTGTATTATTGATAAAGATAAGCTGGGTGGCATTTGTTTAAACTGGGGGTGTATCCCAACCAAGGCACTTTTAAAAAATGCAGAAGTGTACCATACTATAAAACATGCTGACACGTATGGAATTAAAGTTGAGAATGTGTCGGTTGATTTTAAAAAGAATATTCAGCGTAGTCGTGATATATCTAATCGCTTGAGTAAAGGGATCGAATTTTTAATGAAAAAAAATAAGATCACCCATATTACAGGTATCGGGAAACTCACTTCTAAAACATCTCTTGAAGTGAAGAATAAACAAAAGACAGATACTATTGAAGCGGATAAAATTATACTTGCAACGGGTGCTAGGCCTAAGTCATTTCCT
>JABHKE010000078.1 GCA_018692355.1 Fidelibacterota bacterium | reverse complement strand
TCGTCCATGGGTATGGGAGGGACAAAGACAGAAATGCCTAATTATGCGCTATTGGCAGCCATTGTGGCAACACCTGACGGACTGTATTATTTTAAAGGAACCGGTCCAAAATCCACAATGGATACTCACAAAGTAAATTTTGAAACATTTATTCACAGTATTGAATCATTATTATAGTATGCCATATCAACAGACTATATAGATTTGTGCCGTCGAAACATCAGGGGAATAAAAATGGCATGATACTTGTAACTTAAAGGAAAAGAATTTTTGTCTAAAGGACAACCATGAACGAAAAATTAACAGATAAACAAATTGAAAATTTTGATATAAAGGGTGCGGACGAATATCCCGTGATGCCATTGCGTAATACGGTATTGTTTCCCCAGCAAGTAATCCCAATTTATATCGGTAGAGAAAGAAGTTTAAAACTCATTAACGACTTGGATCCTAAAAAACGATATATTGTGGTGGTAGCGCAGGAAGATGGGTCTATTGAGGATCCCAAATCTTCAGACCTTTACGCATACGGCACCCTTGCCCAAGTATTGAAAGTGTTTGATATGCCGGATAATAGTAAATCTGCTATTGTTCAAGGTATTTCAAGAGTAAAAATATTGGACTACACGAATCAAGAACCATATTTTTCTGCCGCTGTTGAATCCATGGAGGACGAACCAATAACAGATGGCTTGGAAGTGGATGCGTTGGCAGCAAATTTGAGACAGGCATTTGACGAATTGATGAAAGTGGCACCCAATCTTACTGAAGAGCATTCTGGGATGTTGAAAAATATTCAAAAACCCAATCGCCTGACAGATCGTGCTATTTCTGTAATCACGATATCAAACCAGGAAAAGCAGGAAATTTTAGAAGAACTCAATGTGAAAAAACGGATTGAAAAAGCGCTGAATTTAATCTCCCGGGAAATTCAGCGAATCAAATTGGGTGAAGAGATACAATCAGAGGTCCATGATGAGATCACTAAAACCCAGCGAGAGTATTATTTGCGTGAGCAAATGAAAGCAATTAAAAAAGAATTAGGCGAAGATGAAGGGTCCGTTGAGACCAAGGAATTAGAAGACAAATTGAAAGCAGCCAAACTCCCGGAAGATGCAGAAAAAGTGGCCATGAAGGAATTAGATCGTTTATCGAGAATTCCGACCCAATCTCCTGAATATAACGTCTCTAGGACCTATATCGAATGGTTATCTGATTTACCATGGAGCGAGTCCACCGATGATAGGATCGATTTGAAAGAAGCTATGAAAATATTAGATGACGACCATTATGGATTGGACAAAGTTAAAGAGCGGATTATCGAGTATTTGGCGGTTCGGAATTTGAAACAAAAAAAAGACCCAGACGGTAGAGTTAGAGGCCCCATCCTTTGTTTTGGTGGTCCTCCCGGTGTGGGAAAAACATCTCTAGGTAAATCAATCGCACGAGCAATGGGCCGTAAATTTGTGCGATTATCTCTTGGTGGTGTTAGGGATGAAGCCGAAATCCGAGGTCACCGCAGAACCTATATTGGTGCTTTACCTGGACGAATCATTCAAAGCATCAAAAAAGCTGGGACAAATAATCCGGTTTTCATGTTGGATGAAATTGATAAACTTGGAGCAGATTTTCGGGGAGATCCATCTTCTGCGTTATTGGAAGTGTTGGACCCTGAACAGAATCACTCCTTCAGTGATCACTATTTGGAGGTAGACTTTGACCTGAGTAATGTCATGTTTATTTCCACTGCAAACTATCAGGATGCCATACCACCTGCTCTTCGAGATAGAATGGAAATTCTTGAGTTTACCGGTTATATTGAAGATGAAAAAGCTCAGATTGCAAAACGGCATATTCTTCCAAAACAAGTTAAAGAAAATGGTCTCACGAAAGAACAAGTCACTTTTGATGCTGGATCTGTAAAAGAATTGATCCGCTCATATACTCGTGAAGCAGGTGTTCGAAATCTGGAGCGTGAAATTGCAAATGTTTTGCGAAAAGTAGCCAGAGAATTAGTGGAAGAAGAAACAAAAAAGACAAAGATTACCAAAGCAAAAGTAGGTGAATATCTTGGTGCGCCCCGATTTCATTCCGAACTAGCAGAGCGCGCCACCAAACCGGGTGTGGTTACGGGATTGGCATGGACAGCTGCTGGTGGAGATATCCTTTTTATAGAATCAACTAAAATGAAAGGGAAAGGACGATTGACACTTACAGGGCAACTCGGTGATGTGATGAAGGAATCTGCCACTGCAGGACTAACTTTTGTTCGTTCCCATGCTGAAGAATTCGGACTTGATCCGGATTTCAATGAAAATACGGATATTCATATTCATGTTCCAGCTGGAGCCATCCCGAAAGATGGGCCATCTGCTGGTGTGAGTATGGTTACATCTCTTGTTTCACTTTTGTCTGGAATTCCGGTAAAGGAAAAAGTAGCCATGACAGGTGAGATCACCTTACGTGGAAATGTACTTCCCATTGGAGGTGTAAAGGAGAAAGTTACTGCAGCTCACCGTGCAGGGATTAAAGAAGTGATCTTGCCAGATCATAACCGAAAAGATCTTGAAGATGTCCCTAAACACGTGGCAAAAGATTTAAAATTTCACTTTGCAAAAGAGATTAATGATGTGCTTATAGTGGCTTTAGCAGGTGTTTTAAAAACCGGAAAAAAATCTAATACACCCAAATAGTAATATTTAATTTTATAAGCTAAAAGCAAGGGCGATTAGCTCAGTTGGTTAGAGCACTGCGTTTACACCGCAGGTGTCGGGAGTTCGAATCTCTCATCGCCCACTATGCCCTCTAACAAAGGGCTTAGTACATGTTTAAAAAGAAAAAGGGAACAAAATGCCAGAAATAAAACAAGGAACCGTTAAATGGTTCAATAATTCTAAAGGCTATGGTTTTATTGAATGTGAAGGTCAAAAAGATCTTTTTGTTCATATGAACAAAATTTTGATGGATGGTTTTAAGACCCTTGCTGAAAATCAAAAAGTTGAATTTGAAGTTGGAGAAGGAGAAAAAGGACCACTTGCGAAACAAGTAAAACCTTTATAGTCTTCCTATGAAATTGGATAAAGGGCCATCCGTCAACCGGCGAGTGGCCTATTTTTTTACGAATATTTATAGAAAATATCCTTTACAGGTTTTTAACATCACTGGTAGTAGGTTCCACTTCATTAATCCGTCAACAAATTCAGAAAAACCATCATAGAGAAAACTAAAATGCAAAAATCAAGAATCTCTAAACAAGTATGTATTTTCCTTAGCTGGGTGTCATTTGCGTTTCCCCAAATCGAATTTGATGTGCATTGGACACCTTATGTCACCTATTATTTAAGCATGGTAGACATTAATACAGGTGAATCGAATATGCCCATTTTTTTATCTGAATTGAGTCGAGAATCCGGTGCTCCGGATTCAATTGGTGTGTATATTGAATTTGAAATAATCATTGATTCAGATGCCTTGGGTGTTGATCATGAAACATTAGTTAAAGTTGAAACAACCCAACCTCTTATTCTCTCTGCTCCGATTCATTTATCTAATATGGATTTGAATTTGACAACCGATCAGGTTTTTGATAACCAGGGCAATCCAGTTGCGCTCCACCTTGATATAACTGAACAACTTGATATGGAGCAGGCTGAGCAAATGTTCAGTGCCATTGTCCAAACTGGGCAATTACCTGATGGAGTTTATACGTTTCGGGTTGTAGCAACTTCTGAAAATGGTGAGCAAATCGTCAAGGAAGATATTTTAAATATTTCTAATCCTGCAACACTTCAACTAGTTTCGCCTGGGGGTATTTTATCTGATACAACCATTAACGAAGTGTACACTTCTTATCCCGTTTTACAGTGGGAATCTGACCCATGTAATTATATTAATCCGATGACAGGAGAGAGCGGATGTGAATATTTTATCCGTGTGGCTGAATTTAAATCACAGGAACATTCATCCATTGATCAGGCGATAGAGTCAGTAACCAGGCTACCCTTGGATCAATCCCTGGGTTTTGAACCGGTGGGGTTTGGCATAACCACATTCCAATATCCTACAGATGGAGGAGACCTGGAGCCTGGAAAGGTCTATGTCTGGCAGGTTCGTAAAGATTTAACAACCACTTCTGGTACGGAGCAGCTTTTAAGCGATATAATGTCTTTTAAGGTAAAAGATTTTACATCTTCAGAAAGCGATGATACCGGAGCGGAGGATACCACTCCAGCAGGCATAGTTCTGCGGTCTTTAATTGGTGACGATTTAGCAGACCGAATCTTTGGGGCTGGTGGAAAAGCAGCGGGTATGGTTGCCAATGGAAACATTACCTTGAACGGTGAGACTATTGATGTTTCTGTGGCTCAGGCTTTGTTGTCTATGGGTATTCCAACAGAAGACGAAGATGGAAATGAAACCTATCGTCCTATGGAAATCATTTCTGTGGAGGTTTCAGAATGAAACGAATTCTTATTCTTTGTTTATCTTTATGTTCGATTTCATCAGCTTCATCCAAGATTGCTCTTGCGATTAAAGTAAATGGAAAGGTTTTTGTTATAGAGGAAGCCAATTCTGTTAAACAACCCTTAAAACCGGGAACCCCACTTAAAGATAAAGATAAAATATTAACTGGAAAAAATGGATTTGTAGCAATCATGTATCTTGACGATAAATCAGTTGTGAAAATGCTTGGCAATTCTGATTTGACCGTATCTGGGAAAAGATCAGGCACCCAAATCAATAAATCATTGGATATTAAATATGGAAAAATTGCTGCAAGTATATCTCCACAAAAAGGAAATGAATTCAGAATTGCCACGCCTACATCCGTTGCTTCGGTAAAAGGCACAGAACTAACCATCGACTCTCAACCTGGGATAGGAGATTCATTTACATTGCTAGAAGGATTGATAGAGGTGACAAATACTATCACTGGAGAATCCATAGAAGTTGAAAATGGGGAAACAGCTGTTTCAACACCAGAAGGTTCACTGGAAGTTCACGAAACAACCACCGATGACCTGGCAGGATTTGAAGATGCGGATGTTGAAATACCAACACAAGAATTACGTTTCGAAGTTGAAGATGAAGATGGCAACATCAAAGAAATCATTATTCGATTCCAATAGAAAAATAACGATAATGAAAAAATATATTATTTGTCTGGCCTTATTTTCGAGCATTCTTTTATCTCAGTCCGATGTATTGATCATGAGCCCTGAACCTAACTCAGAGATCTCCGGCCATGATGTTTTAATTGCAATATCAACCTTTGGAATGAAAGGCATTAACCCGAATAATATTCAACTTTTGTTGGATGGTGAAGACATTTCAGACTTAGCTTATATGGATGAAGATATGGTGACGTGTCTTTTGGATCAATTAGATCCCGGTCTTCACCAGATTCAAATTTTCATTGGTGGAGGAGGTCCGAAAACTTGGTCATTTACAACAACCTTGCGTGAACCTACCCTGAAATATTCTGGTCGTATAAGATCCAGTAGTAGTATGGATCAAATTGATGATCAAACACTAAACATTAGTCAAGTGATGGTGAATTTTAAAGGTTCTGCTTATGAATGGATGAAGTTTAAAACCAATGTGAAAATCACCACCCAGGAGCAAGCACTTTATCAACCTCGAAATGTATTAGGGTTTGAAGTTACCCTAAAAGATTATGCTACCATTAATGTAGGTGATTCAAATCCACGCTTATCCCACTTTACAATGAATGGGAAACGAATCAGGGGGTTGAATGCAAATTTTAAATGGAGGTGGTTTAACCTCCATTTTGTTCAAGGGGAAATTAATCGTGCCATCGAAGGTGATCTGAAAAAGGCCTATTCATATAGTATTGATACGGATGATGAAGGAACCAAATTTCTTTCATTAAGCAGAAACGGGTACACGTTCGAACAAAATGTGATGGCGGGTAGATTGGCTTTAGGTCGTGGAGAAAAATTCCAGTGGGGACTCAATTTTATGAAAGCCCGAGATGATACAAACAGTGTTACCCAGGAGCTTAACAATGCGGAAATTGTCTACTCTCCTGATGCTACTGGATCCGTTTCCGGACTTGATTCCGGAGTGGTGTATACTATAAGTGAGTTGGGAACAAAGGCCCATTATCTTGAGGGTAAAAACTGGGCTGGTGATGGCCCAAAAGATAACTTGGTAATTGGGACAGATCTCGGGATATCATTGTTTAATAAACGGCTCCGATTGGATGGTGAACTGGCATTCAGCATGACCAATAATAATATTTGGGGTGGACCCTTAACCTTGGCTCAATTGGACACTATGATCGATGACTCAGTAGATAACAAACTTTCAAGTTTTGACCTGTCTAGTTTTCCAGATCCAGCTGATTATGAGAAAATCCTGATCATTAACCCCAATTTAGCACCACTAGTTCCAATTGATATTAACGCCTTTGGAGACAGTGCAACTGTTGATCTCATGGATGCAGTTTTGTCTATGCCTTCCTTAGCATATCGTGGTCGAGCTGTCACAAACTTTTATGGGAATTACTTTGCGGTGGAATATTCACAGGTTGGCCCCCAGTACAATTCTCTGGCCAACCCATATCTTGTGAAAAATAAACGTGAATTTTCTGTTTCTGACAAATTGAAACTTCTCCAAAATCGATTGATGTTAACTATGGGTTATAAACATCAGGATGATGACATCCTAACTACGGTAGAAAATTTAAAATCACAGAATACAATGTCATTGGGTATAAATGCATTACCTGGTCCAGGACTACCTACACTCAATTTCACTTATCGGTCTATTGACAGGGATAATGGGATAGATAAACGTATCCCATTAACAGACTCAACATCTACAGATAATCGCCAGAATACACATACCAACAATATAATGGTGAATATTAACCATCGCTTTGATCTGATCTGGAGTCATTCTCTGAGCGGAACATTTATGGATGTCGCGAAAAAAGATAAGTTTTCAGATCGGGCAGATGATTTTGTGGATCCTGCTATGTCCACGCAGGTGATTAATATTAGCCTGACCACACGGTATACTATACCGTTAAAAACATCGTTCAACTTCACAGCCAATTCCAGTGAACTGAGTACTGGCCCCGGCCAACGGGGAACCCAGGACTTTTTAACCACTAATTTTGATACTGAATATCCTTTTTTTAAAAATCGAATCTTAGGAAAAGTCGGCTTAAACTATGCGCAAGGATCTGGTTTAGTCGATATGTCGTGGGTAGGTTTCAAAAGTGGAATAAAATGGAAAATATTCGATCAATTTAGTGTGAAAATCCATGGTGAATACAGATCCAAGAAAACGGGTGGCTTTAAGAAAAACACAGTGATTGCCCGGGCCAATTTGGAATATTCTTTTTAAAATTTATTAGAATGTGTTTTGGTAAAACTAACATAATGTATAGATAATTAACTTTTAATTATTGTAAGACAGATAGTAAGATTTGAAAATGACATTCCCTAAATCCATTCAATCTGCAGCAATCCAAATACAACCTTTTATTCGAAAAACACCATTTGTTCATTCGAAAGCATTTTCAGATCTGACTGGAGCAGATGTTCGATTCAAACTGGAGAGCATCCAGGTCACGGGATCTTTCAAGGCTCGTGGAGCTATTAATAAACTTCTTTCTTTGGAAGATCATGAAAAACAGAAAGGTGTTGTTTCTGCATCCACAGGCAACCATGGTGCTGCAGTAGCTTATGCCGCTGGACAAGCAGGAATTGATTGTACAATCTATGTCCCAGATGATGCATCGCCAGCGAAGCTAGAGAATATGAAACAATTTGGTGCCAAAATAGAAGTTCACGGGAATGATTGTATTAAAGCGGAAGCAAAGGCGCAGGAAATTTCTATTTCAACAGGCGAGACTTATGTATCACCTTATAATGATCCATATGTCATGGCTGGACAAGGAACAATCGGAGTGGAGATTGAGTCCCAATGTGATGGTCTGGATGCAGTCATTATATCTGTAGGCGGCGGTGGTCTTATTGGTGGGACTGCAGGCTTTTTAAAATCAATCTGGCCCCAAATTCACGTGATTGGGTGTTCACCAGAGAATTCTGCAGTAATGATCCATTCCATAAAAGCAGGTAAAGTTTTGGAATTATCGTCCAAACCAACATTATCAGATGGGACTGCTGGCGGTGTAGAAGGAAATTCAATCACTTTCCCAATCTGTTGCGATATGATCGATGAAACTGTACTAGTCACAGAAGAAGAGATCAAGGATGCAATGATCACTTATATGGATAAAGAACACCAGTTAATAGAAGGTGCGGCTGGAACAGCTGTAGCAACATTATTAAAAAAGAAAAACAATTTAATAGGAAAGCGCGTAGGTGTAGTCATTTGTGGTGGGAACATTAGTTTGGATACTGTTCGAGACATTTTAAATTGATTCCTGCAATGATTTCTTATCTTCGGATTTTAGCTATCATATTTGTCATCTCTCTTCTTTTCGCTGAAGAGATTAAAGAGAAAAATTCAATTCACCCCGATGTATTCCAGTATTCGACAGCCGGGAAGATCGGTGATAATCCTTTCCCAACCAACCCCATGAACGACCGAGCTATTGGCTACTTGCTCCAAGGAAAAGCCCAAACGGCCATTTCTAATTATGGTAATATGATTAACTGGGATGAACATCCCATGGGAATATGGAATGGTTATTCTTATTT
>JABHKE010000103.1 GCA_018692355.1 Fidelibacterota bacterium | reverse complement strand
CTCCATGATAGGATTTAGAGATGTAACCAAGTCATTAAAATTAGATGAAGATATAAATGATATTGGTAAAGTTTTTATGGTGACGGATACAATAAAAATTGAAGAAATAGTTGTTGATGCCCATCATGAACTTCAACCTAAAAGTTTTTCATCAAATATCTATATTACTGGAGGTCAATATCATAGTAATCTAAAGTCATCTCTGGCTTTGACCTTGGAAGAAGAAACAGGTTTATCTATTCGATCCATGGGGCAGGGAACAACTCAACCAGTTCTAAGAGGATATTCAGGCGATAGATTTTTACTCACAGAAGACGGCATAACGGCTGGAGACCTTTCCAATACATCTATTGACCATACTGTCAGTATGGATATGGCTGCTTATAATAAAGTAAGAGTCATTCGCGGACCAGAGGCTTTACTCTACGGTTCAAATACAATTGGTGGTGTCATTAACGTTTCCAGACAAATTGATTCAGAAACCAGATTTAAAAAAACAAGTTTACAGGGCATCCTTGGCACAGAATCATCCAATTCGAGTTTATTCGGTAATGTTGTTTGTTACCTGCCGCTTAATTATAATCACCAGTTGAGATTTTCACTGCTTAGCCGGAACACAGGTGATCAAATCTCTCCGATTGGACCGTTAACAAACACTGCCCTTTCCAATCTTGAAGCGACAAGCAGTTATTCTTATTTCGGGAAAGATTATCGTTCAACTTTTTCCTATGGACAGCTTGCCATGAATTACGGTATCCCTGGAAGCCCCGAAGGACATATCAGTGGAGTAGATATTGATATGAACAAGAATACTCAAAAGTTTAATGTCCATAAAGACATTTCACTTATGGGGTTTCAGACCTTAGACATTGATCAGCGCTTTATAAGCTATGGACATACTGAATCAGAAAAAGGCAGTTCGGACCCTTCTGTAATTTTGAACCAACAAATTTTTTCATTACAAAATACACTTAAGGGTCCAAAGCTACATGTTGGATCTTTATTCCAATATCGTAATTTTCAAGCAGAGGGATTTTATTGGACGCCTGATACAAAAGAATTAAAAATAGCTGTATTTGGATTGGTTGAAAGAGAAATATATAATTTCACTTTACAAATTTCATCACGTGCTGAGTATCTCTCGGTTATCCCTGACGTCCAGCATATATTATCAAATATAGATACAAGCCAAGTTTTGCAGCGTGATTTCCCCATTTTTTCAGCGGGAATCGGTGTTTTTCGAAACTGGAAGAATTGGGAATTTTCTTTTGGCACCATGCTCACTGGACGGGCTCCAGGTATTGAAGATCTATATTCAGACGGCCCCCATCTGGGTACCTATGCTTATGAAATTGGACAACCCACACTGGATCTGGAAAAGACAATTGGTCTGGAGGCATCTTTGGAGCATCATACAGATAAAAGTGAAATCAGGCTGACCGGTTATCAAAACTTTAGTCCTAATTACCATATTAGTTCCAAAATGGGAGAGTGTGAAGAAGAATTTGTAGATGGTGAAGGCCATCCGTGTGCAGGTGCAGATTTCATTGAATGGGGCAGTGGATCAAGCGGTTGGCTTTATAAATATCAAATGCAGGGGCTAATGGTATCAGTCTATGGTCTTGAGTCCGAATTAAAATATAAACTAACTAATTCAATTAATTTATATGGAAGTATATCATCAGTAAGAGGAAAAAATTTGTCAGGCAATACTCATCTAGCTTACATGCCACCGGATAAATTTCTTTTTTCAACAGAATTAGATTTAAATCCAATAACTGCTGCATTAACATTAAAAAAAGTTTCACCCCAAGAAAGACTAGGTGGATTTGAAACCAGAACGGACGGATACTTTCTTACTGATGTAAGCGGGACTTATATTATTCATTCGTCCAATATCATACATAAAATTATTTTTCGAATAGATAATATTTTTGATCAAGAATATTATAATCATCTCTCAAGAATAAAGTCGATTATGCCCGAAAAAGGAAGAAGTATAGGGATCCAATATAGATTAGTATTTTAACTGCATAAGATCACATTATTTACAATAAATCGACGTTGATTCGTCATCCAGTCAATATAAAATAGAAGAAGTTGCGTGAGTCTCATAACCTAATCGGAGCTTTATTGAGTTTAATCGGAGTTTTATTTGTGGATTTAGGTCAGTCTCATAACCCGATTGGAGCTTTATTGATTCTAAGCGGGTTTTTTTTGTTTGTGGGTTGATGGGTAAATTTGGATATGATGAAATTAAAAATTAAATGAAAGTATTTGGTACAGGATTTGGACGAACAGGTACAATGTCATTGAAAATTGCACTGGAAAAATTAGGTGTTGGGCCATGTTATCATATGCAAGAGATAGTTTCACATCCATCTCACATAAAAATATGGTATGATATTTCCCGCGGTGATTCTCCAAACTGGAAAAGGTTATTCAGTGGCTTCAGTTCTGCCGTTGATTTCCCAGTAAGTCTATTTTATGAAGAACTAATAAATAAATTCCCTGAAGCAAAATTTATTTTAACCTTAAGAGATTTTGATACGTGGTACAAAAGTACAGCAAATACAATATATAAAGTTCCCACTATGTTACCGGACTGGTTTAAACGGGTGGTGTATCCAATACAAATGTTCATAGACATGCAGGTTAACCTAATTTGGGTAGGGCTATTTAAGAATAATTTCTCTGATAGAGAGTCTACTAAACTAGTTTACTATGAACATATAGAGAGAGTAAAAAAAACAATCCCATCTGATAGACTATTAATCTACCATGTAAATGAGGGCTGGGGTCCTTTATGTGAATTTCTCAATGTTGACGTGCCTGAAATTCCCTTCCCAAAGGTTAATGATACCGCTGAAATGTTACGAAATTTTGCTATTATCAAATCGTTTCCATACGTGTTCATTTTATTTATGATTACTATTTCAGTAATTTTATTTATGTTGGTTTTATGATAGAAATATAGGATTGTACTACTGAAGTAAATAATGAGCCCCACATTCTTGGGGTTTTTTGTTTGTGGATTTAGGTCGATCTCATAACCCGATTGGAGCTTTATTGATTCTAAGCGGGGTTTTTTGTTTGTGGGTTGATGGGTAGATATTTAATCACCTGCAAATGGAGTTCCAAATAGTCCCACTGCAAGTTCAGCCCAAATAAGAAAAAATATTATTACGATAGTTACTATAAGTATTCGTCTATTTTTAGAATTGTTAACCTTTTTAAGTATTATTCCAATCAATAGACCAGTTATTGTGAGCATTCCCCCCATAATTATAAAATCAAAAAAAGACCAGTTTACTTCATTCGTTAATTGCATTGCTATCAATGGAATTAAAAGTAATAGCCCGACTATAGGTAAGATTCTAATCATCATATTAAAGAGTAAATAAAACACTTACATTTTCATACCTACATTTCTATAAAACAGTTCCACATTCGCGGGGTTTTTTTATTTGTGGTGGGGAATTAGTCCGGCTTAACCTTTCGATCAATTATTAATGTATCTGTCGATCGTGTATACCAATTGCCTGCAAGCCTTCCTAACGGTTCCAGTTTGTCAGTGAGGATACGGCCATTATCATAGATACCATCATCGATATGGAAAAGAACAATGGTTCCAATCACCACAAATCCACTTCCTGCAGTTCCATCACCAATTTCCACAATTTGATTCAATTTACATTCAAAACTGATTTTAGCTTCTCCAACTCGAGGTGGTTTTATTTTTTGAGAATTAGTCGGAGTCAATCCTGAGATCTCAAATTCATCCACATCCGAGTCGAAGTCGGTGGCGCACATAACCATTTTCTCCGCAAAAGATTCAGACACAATATTCACCACAAATTCTTCCGTGTCCCGGATATTAATAAGCGTATCTTTTTCTTCACCATCCCAACCGCGTCGAGCCGGGGCAAACATGATGGTAGGCGGCTTGGAACAAACGCCATTAAAATAAGAAAATGGCGCCACATTATTTTTTCCATCTTTGGAACGAGTGGATACAAAGGCAATGGGTCGGGGGATAATGGACCCGATCATGAGTTTATGGGTTTCCTGAAAGGGGATTTCGCTAGGGTCAAAGATCATGATTCAATCCACGAATAAGGATAATCTTCGTCATCTACATTTAAGGCTGCTTCTGTCATGTTCAATGGCTTGAAGGTGTCAATCATGACAGCCAATTCATTTGTTTCTTTGGCCCCAAGTGATTCTTCAATTTTGCCAGGTTGGGGGCCGTGGGGCAATCCCATGGGGTGATAAGAAATAGATTGTTCATCAATCCCTTTCCGACTCATAAAATTCCCTTCTACATAATAGATGATTTCATCCGAATCCACATTGCTGTGGGCATAAGGCGCCGGGACAGATTGATCATGATAATCAAAGGGTCTTGGCACAAAAGAGCAAATTACAAATCCATTTGCCTGGAATGTTTGATGGACCGGTGGCGGTTGATGGATCTTGCCAGTGATTGGCATAAAATCATTAATGTTGAAAATATAAGGAAAGTAGTAACCGTCCCACCCAACGATATCAAATGGATGATGCTGATATCCATACGTTTGAATTCCATGACGGAGTTTTACTTCCACATCCATGGGTGAATCATCTACAGGACCCACAAAGTCCGGAGTGCAAATATCTCGCTCGGAGAAAGGTGAATGTTCCAGGAGCTGGCCAAATTTATTGCGATATCGTGTGGGAGTTTCGATGGGAGATGAAGATTCAGTTACAAGGATTCTCATATCTTCTTT
>JABHKE010000047.1 GCA_018692355.1 Fidelibacterota bacterium | reverse complement strand
TCGAGCTTTGGCACATCGGGTTATTCGTGGTTTGATTAAGATTTATCCTATTAAGGATAAAAATGATTTAGAAGGCCGTATCAATTCTATAATTTCTGAATTAATGCATTGTTATGATGGAGAAAAAAACTCTGTTGAAATCCAAAAATTGAAAGGGATAATTCGTGAATATGAGGAAGAACTGGTTTGGTCCAATTATGGTGTTCGTGTTCAGGATATATATCATCTTCGATTAGGATTTTATACGGGTGATATTTTTACAAAATCCCCCGAACGGAATCGAGATGTCTTGCCTATCCTGAAACAACTAAAGGAAATAAAGCCTACCGTTATTTCTTTAGCACTTGATCCGGAAGGGAGTGGGCCAGATACCCATTATAAAGTGTTACAAGCTATTGCTGACGCAGTTCGAATCTGGAATGATGAAACAGATTTATCTCATTTACGGATTTGGGGATATCGAAATGTATGGTATCGGTTTGATCTTGCTGAAGCGGACATCATTGTCCCAGTAACATTAAATTCAATGGCCATCATTCGATCTACTTTTATGAATTGTTATTTGAGTCAAAGAGATGCATCTTTTCCCAGTTATGAATTGGATGGCCCTTTTTGTGACCTCTCTCAAAAGATTTGGGTTGAACAGCACCAAGATCTGCAATTATTGTTAGGTAGAGATTTTTGGTATCAGAATAAGAATCCTCACCTTCGTGCCGTTCATGGTGCAGTTTATTTAAAGGAAATGGATGTGAAAACTTTTCTGACTGTTGCAAGAGAACTGGAAGAATCCATGGAAGGATTTCCTCTTTCTAAAAATTAAAATTATTCAATTATTTTTTCTTTTTCAGCCAGTTCGGCATCCTGAATATTTTTGGCCAAATGGAAGATATAATAAACTGATTTTTTTATATCATTTTCTGAGCAGGAAAAACAGGTCCCTTTTGCTGGCATGACACCTTCTTTACCATCCATGCCATTGAGAACACTTTCATATAATTGATCAAACCCTTTAGTCGCCAATTGCTCAAAATGTACTTTATCACGGACAGATGCAGCGCCCATATTCCCATACATATGGCAACGAAAACAGGTGGTGGCCCAAACGGATTCACCCACAATAATTTCTTCTTTAGTTAGGTTCTTATATTCTTCCGAATCGTAGATATTCACAGGAGATTTCCCATCGCATCCAATCACCAGGAGAATAATGAAAAAGAGAATTAAACGTTGCATGAGTTTCCTTATTTTTACTTATCCAATTCATCAATTTAATAAGACTATTTCACAATAAAGAAGCAATAGATAGACTTTGTAAAAATTGAGTTGATACATTTGTAACACTTGAGATAATTTTAAAAAATATTACCATTTTGGTGTTGGTCTGATTAGGTTTTTTCCTTCATTATGAAACCAAATCAACAACTTCATTGGGATAAAGAAGAAATTGCCAATATATTGACCCATGGTATCGGCGCCATTGCCAGCGCAGTGGGGTTGATATTTTTGGTATATTTTGCTAATGTAAAAGGCGGAATCTGGGAACAGGTAAGCTTTAGTATATTTGGCATTACAATGCTTATTGTATTTTTATCATCTACCATTTATCACACAATCCGAACGCCGAAATTGAAAGCAATATTTCAAACCATTGATCAATCTGCAATTTTTCTATTGATTGCAGGATCTTATGTCCCTTTTTGTCTTGTAAGCATGAGAGGTATTTGGGGATGGTCAATTTTATCTGTTGTGTGGGCTTTAGCCATCATCGGGGTCATTTTAAAATTTTATTATCAGAATCGAGTTGTAAAACCTTTTGTGATCCTGTATGTTGCAATGGGCTGGCTTTGTATGGTTGCTATAAAAGAAATGTTTGTAAAAATTCCTGAATTTTCTCTTTCGTTTATTTTCATTGGTGGTGTGTTTTACATGGTTGGTGTCATTTTCTATTTATGGGAAAGGCTTCCTTATAGCCATGCTATTTGGCATGTCTTCGTCTTAGGTGGTTGTGCTAGCCATTATGTGGCGGTTATTGATTTGGTTTTATGAAACAATTATTGATCGCTGTGATTTTCATCATGCCTTTATTTTCAGATATACCAAAGATTGGACAACTGGCACCAGATTTTTCATTGGAAGACCAGGATGGGAAATTGCATTCTCTCGGATATTACGAAGGGAAAAAATTAGTGGTTTACTTTTTCCCGAAGGCATTTACACCGGGCTGAACAAAACAAGCATGTGGATTCCGGGATGAATCTGATAATTTTAAAGAATTAGGTATTGTTGTCTTAGGGATTAGTTTTGATTCAAAAAATTCTCTAAAAGCATTTAAAGAGAAATATAGAATTCCTTTTAACTTTTTATCAGATAATAAAAAAAAAGTTGGAAAAAAGTATGGTGTAAGTCGATTCCTATTTGCTTCAAGGAAAACATTTCTTATTGATGAAAATGGGATCCTGATTCACATCATTGATGAAGTAAATTTGAATACGCATCCAATGGATATTATAAAAATATTTGAACAAGCTGAAACAGGAGTAAAATTGTGAATATATCTATCGAATATTGCAACATGTGAAACTATTTACCACGGGCTTCCAGTTTGGAAGTAGAATTAAAATCAAAATTTGAACATGTAAATATTGAATTGATTTCCAGTGGTGGAGGTGTTTTTGAAGTAACATTAGATAATAACCTAATTTTTTCAAAGAAAGCATTAGAACGATTTCCAGACGAAGGTGAAGTTGAAAAATTGATTCGGGAAAACTTGAACTAATTTGAAAATAAACCTAAATCATTCTGGTCAAGATTATACAATTGATTTGAATTCCGGAATTAATCTATCTATCCCAAATAGATTTGACGGGAATCACCCAATATTTTATGGTGCTACAGCACCATCGGTAAAACCTATCCACTCTGGAGAATTTATTGGCGATGTAAATCAGGGAGGAAGTTGTAATGTTAAGATTGCTTCACTGAATATTCATTGCACAGGAACTCATACGGAATGTGTGGGGCATATTGATGATTCAGGCAAAAAAATATCTGATATTTGTCCAATCGGATTTTTATTTGCCCAATTGATTACTGTTAATCCGGTTCATAAATCAGATACAAATGAATCTTATCATGTTGACTATGAAAATGAATTAGTTATTTCAGTTGAGTCATTCAAAGGTAAGTTAAAAGAAAACATAAATGCACTCGTTGTTCGAACAAATCCAAATGATCTGGATAAAGTAAATCGTAATTATGGTGATCATCCTGCTTCTTTTTTTACCCACGATTCCATTGATTATATTTTAGATAGTGGGATAAAACATTTGTTGGTTGATTTGCCATCCATAGATAAAGCTGACGATGGCGGCCAACTTGGAAATCATCACAGGTTTTTTAAACTAGGCAAAACAATTTCGGAATTACTTTATATCCCTGATTCAGTTCAGGACGGATTTGGATTTCTACAGATTCAGATTCCCAATTGGGGGCTGGATGCAGCACCAAGTCGTCCTATTTTTTATTCTGTTAAATTTTAATTTTTCACAGGGTAATTCTATTTTGTAAATTCTAATCAGTAAATAAATTATTTGAGGATTATTTTATTATGAGTGAACAAATTAAAAGTGTAATAACCTGTGATCTTGACGGAAAATTGGAAACCTTTAGCGAAGGTGCAGCAAGCCTTTTTGGATACAATCAGGAAGAAGTGGTCAATAAAATGAGAGTGAGCGACTTCAGCGATGGACAAGTTGTATTGGGTCATGTTGTGGGATGGCTGGCTGAAGCAGTGAAAAATGGCGAGTGGGAAGGGAATACGGTATTTCTCCACAAGGATGGCAGTGAATTGCCTTGCCGCATCAAGATTACACCTACAAAAGGAAAAGATGGTGAACATATTGGGTATTGCGGTGTAACCACACTATTAGATAATAAGACCGCGGACGAAGTCCGGCCAAAGATTAACCTGATGACCAAGATTTTTACTTGGCTGGTAATCATGCGCTTACCATTTTTAACTGCTACATTTATTCCAATCTTTGTTGGAGCAGCCGTAGCAAATCTTTCTGGATTTTCTGTAGACTGGGGATGGCTGGGTTTAACTTTATTGGGTGGATCTTTACTACACATTGGTACCAACACTGCCAACGATTATTTTGATCATACCAGTGGTACAGATGAAGCAAATTACAATTATATGGTGCCATTCTCTGGTGGGAGTCGCAGTATTCAAATGGGTCTTATTTCAGCCAAAGGGATGTTAACAGTAGCCATTGTATCCTTTGCATTGAGTGCAGTTGTAGGTATTCCGCTCATTCAAAAAGCGGGAATGTCGATCTTATGGTTGGGTCTGATTGGTTTCTTATCTGGCCTGTTTTACACAGCACCGCCCTTTCGGATTGCATCCAGGAAAGGATTGGGTGAATTACTTATTGGGCTCAATTTTGGTCCATTGATGGTAGCAGGCAGTGCACTTGTTCAAACTGGACAATTGTTACCAGAAGCGTTTTTGGCAGGTATCCCTATTGGTCTCCTGGTAGCCGCTATCGTGTATGTAAACGAATTTCCGGATCATGATGGAGATAAAGCGACGGGGAAGGATACCTTGATTGTCGTCTTTGGTCCAGAAAAAGCTAGGATCGGTTATGTATTATTAGTTGCAGGTGCTTTTATCAGTATTGTAGTCATGGCTTTGAATGGTACTTTTCCCATGTTGACTTTGATTGCACTTGTAGCATCTTATTTTGGTGTGAGAGCGATCCAAGTACTTTATAAATACTATGATGACCGTCTGCTGCAGCCTGCTAATGCAGGTACGATCAATATGCACTTTATTACAGGGGCTCTGTTTTGCATCGGAATCTGGTTGGGGACACCTGTATAATTCATACAATTTCTTTATCACATTTATAAAAAGCCCCTGATTTAGGGGCTTTTTATTTGGATTAAACTAAAAACTATTGTAATATACTTACGAGTAACTTACGAGTTATCTAAGAATTAACACAAAGGGTTAAAATGAAAAAGAAAATAAAAAAACAACCATCGATAACAGTTATTCGAGCCATTGCTCGATTGAATAACTATGCCAATCAGAAAACCGCTCAATCTATTGTTTGGGATGGGAAATCTATCACACACTATTTATCCGTTACCTCGTGATGAAACCATTGTCCCCAAAGCTAAAAAAATTCCTGGAATTTGTTCAGCGATTTACGCTGATCCATGGTCAATCTCCATCTTATGAAGAAATTATGGCCAGTCTGGGATTTGGTTCATTGGGGACAGTGAACTGGTATGTAAAGACCCTGGAAGATGAGGGTCATCTTTCTCGTATAAAAGGTCCCAACGGCAAGCGGGCACTCACCTTGATCCACAAGGAGTACGCCACACCTACAACTACAGCTCGTTTGCCGCTGTTGGGCCTTATTGCTGCAGGTGAGCCTATCGAAGCATTAGAAAACCCCGAAATGGTGGATGTTCCTCCGTCTTTATTACACCCTGATAATTATGTGCTGCAAGTGATAGGAGATTCCATGATTCAAGAGAATATCCATGATGGGGATTTTATCGTGGCGAAGAAGACGGCAACGGCTTACTCTGGCCAGATTGTGGTTGCACTCATCAATGGTGAAGCTACGTTGAAATGTTATGTGCCTAAATCAAACTGTGTTGAACTTCATCCAAGAAATCCAGATTTTCCGGTTATAAAGGTTAATCCTGAAGATGATTTTCATATTAATGGTGTGCTTCTTTATTCTTTCAGGAATTACCTTAATTAGTTAAACACAGAGACCACTAAGTTTACGAAGTATGCCTAACAACACATTTAATTCGATCCCTTCCAAAATAAATGCCATTGGCACCCGGATTGTGGATTCCGCAATAAAAGTTCATAAAGCTTTAGGGCCGGGTCTTTTAGAATCAGTATATGAAGAATGTATGGCTTATGAGTTGGGAAGGAGAAATTTATCTGTTGAAAGGCAAATGTCAGTCCCAATTCAATATGATAGTAATACGCTTAAAACACCACTTCAACTAGATTTATTGATTCATAAGTCTGTCATTGTTGAGTTGAAGTCTGTTGAAAAAATGAATCCAATATTTGAATCTCAACTGATGACTTATTTACGACTTTCTGGTTTACGATTAGGGTATTTAATCAATTTTAATGTACCGCTTGTGAAAAATGGGATTAAACGCATGGTCATGTGAGCCTTGGAGTTCTCCGTGTCCTTTGTGTTTAATAACAATCAAGATATTTTCCATATACGTCTTAAGGAATTAGAACTCCAGGCCGAACGGATCATGGATCCGACATTGAAGACACGCCCGGTTGCCATTATTTCCTCGCCCCACCCCAATGGCATAATTATATCTTTATCTCCAGAAGCTGCAGAAGAAGGACTATTTCATGGTATGAAAGTTTCCGTGGTTCGAAAAATGAGTCATGGTGTCCTACTTTTGCCTTACAATCAATCTCTCTATGCTCGGGTAAATCGTTATGTATACCAATCCGTATCGATGTTTACACCTACTGTGGAACCGGAAGGGTTTAATGGGTTCTATCTGGATATGAATGGCATGCGAGCCATACGAGGCCATGTTCAAAATACAGGACTTTCCATTATTCAGCGGATTCAGGAACAGACCAGTCTTTCCGGGATGGTGGGCATCAGTGTGAATAAACTGGTGAGCCGAATCGTTACATCCGTCATCCCAGATACGATCCATGAAGTTGAAGGCGGGGAAGAAGCCCAATTTTTATCACCGCTGAAACCGCCGGTTCTCCCAACAGTAAAGGAAAAGCCTGTTCATCGTTTACTACGATTCTTATGTGTTGAGCAGGTAAGTCATATCCAATCTATGGCAGACAAGTCAAATGAGTTTAGGACTTTTTTTGGTACGTATGCGCTTCAATTGTCTCGAGAAGCAAAGGGTGAAGATTCATCTATTGTAAGACCATTCCAACTTCGAGATCATATTTTGGAACAGACTATTTTACCTGAAGATACCAATGATGAAAGTATACTCCATGCTGTAGTGAAGGGTTTGGCAGAACAGGTGGCATTCAAACTCCGGAAACGCCGACAGGTGGCAAATAAGGTCAGATTGGAACTCCACTACACCGATGGACACCAACGGGACAGAATGGGCCGAATAATTGGGATTGATGATATATCAGTGATTGCTGTGTGCCGGAAATTGTTTGATAAAGCCAATGGGCGTCGAAACCGCGTTAGGACTATCTTGATAGATGTTAGCGAATTTCGGCCTTATATAGATCAGACGAATCTGTTTATGACAAAAGAGAGCCGCAATATGGCTGTATCCAAAGCAGTGGATAAAGTTCGATTAAAACATGGTGTTCGGAGCCTTCAGACAGTGGATGTGTTTCAGGCATTGGGGAGAGTGTGAAATAATGTTCATTCATTTAAACACTCATTCCGTCTATTCGCCCATGCGAGGGTTGTTGTCGCTTTCGGATCTCATGAATTTATCTCAATCTCATGGTATGGATACATTGGCGCTGACTGATGTGAATGGGATGTGGGGATTCATCCGTTTTGTCCAGCATTGTAAGGATGCTGGAATTCGTCCAATTGCTGGAACCAATTTAATTACAGAAAATGACGATGTGATTCTTTTGGCGGAGAATCAATATGGCTACGAGAATATGTGCAGAGCTGTGTCTGCTGTTCATGACAATTCCAAACAGTCTATAACTGATATTTTGGAAAAACAATTGGCGGGACTTTTTGTTCTGTCTCACAAAGAATCAACATTAAAGAAATTAATTAAGATTATACCATATACTCATTTATTCTTAGAGTTACGCCCTGGAATACAAGAGGGATATATGCAAAAATTAGCCAAAAAATTGAAATTGGAAATGGTAGTTACGGGTGATGTCTATTTCAGATCACAAAGCGACCATGATGCTCATATAACGCTCCGAGCTATTGAAAAAAATACAACGCTGAAGCAGTTGGATATAGCCGAATGTAAAACAAATCACCATTGGTTCCGGAGCGAAGCGGAGATGGTGAAATTATTCCCCAACAGCTTGGATGGATTGAATAATAGTCAGTATTTGGCAGATCGGTGTAAAACGGACTGGTCTTTCATTAATACGATTTTTCCGGGCTTATCGCTGAAAGAAACTCACATCTCCAATAAGAAATTAAAAGATAAGGTTTATGCTGGCGCCAAGATTCGATATGGTGAAGTAGATGAAATGATACGGCAGCGAATCGAATATGAATTGGATCTTATTACTCAAAAAGGGTTTGCGCCCTATTTTCTAATTGTTCAAGATATTGTGACACAAACCCGTGCCACCATCGGCCGTGGATCGGCGGCGGCATCTATCGTGAGTTATTGTCTCTTTATCACACAGGTGGATCCGTTGCGCTACACGCTCCAGTTTGAGCGATTTATTCACCCGGAACGAGAAGATATGCCGGATATTGATGTTGATTTCCCCTGGGATGAACGAGACGACATTTTGGATTACGTTTTCAAAAAATATGGCAACGAGCGGACAGCCATGGTTGCCAGTCAAGTTTTTTTGAAACCGAGATCTGCCATTCGGGAAGTGGGCAAAGTACATGGGCTTTCCAACGAAGAGATTAAGAGTATTACCAAGCGGATCGGCTGGTATGCATCTCGTCGAGATTTGGAGCATTGGATCCGGACAGATCCGCGCTTTGCCAATGTGGCTTTGGACGATACATTAATTCGTGTACTTCGGGAGAGTGAAAAGATAGTCGGTACATTCCGTTATCCATCGGTTCATCCCGGTGGTGTGGTGATTGTTCCAGATGAGATTCGGAAATACGTGCCGGTTTTGGTGGCACCAAAAGGGGTGCAAATCGTGGAATGGGAAAAGGACCAGGTGGAAGACTCGGGACTCTTGAAGATAGATCTTTTGGGAAACCGGAGCCTGGCGGTGGTTCGAGATACAATCCGCCAAGTAAACCTGAATTATGGCGAAGTGCTATCTCGCAGCAACTATGTGAATTATCATCAAATCCAACCTATAGGCGATGAAAAAACCGAAAAATTAATGAAGGCGGGGAAAACCATGGGCGTATTCTATATCGAGAGTCCAGCCACACGACAACTTCTGGCCAAAGCTGGTGTGGTGGATTTTGAGCATGTGGTAATCTATTCATCTATCATTCGTCCGGCAGCAAATCGGTTTACGAATATTATGCTGGCTCGGATTCATGGTGAAAAATGGGAATTGCTCCATCCTGATCTGGATTTTCTGGCAGAGAGCTATGGTATCATGGTGTACGAAGAGCAGGTGTCTATGGCGGCCATGACTCTGGCAGGATTGGGCTATGCGGAAGCGGAAGCACTCCGGAAAACCATGAGTAGGGATTCCATGCAGCATCTCACTCTTTCGTGGAAAAAGAAATTCATGGAAGGATCACTCCGTCGAGGGTATTCGCCCAGTATAATCAAGGATGTATGGGATATGATTGCTTCATTTGTGGGCTATTCATTCTGTAAGGCGCATTCTGCATCTTATGCAATGTTATCATTTACATGCGCTTATCTAAAATCTAACTTCACAGCTGAATTTCTGGCATCTGTCATTTCCAATCAAGGCGGATTCTACTCATCCTACGCTTATATGAGTGAAGCTCGAAGATTTGGAATTCAAATTTTGCCACCGGACGTGAACCGGAGCCATAAAGCATGGCGAGGTCGAAAAAGTAAAATCCGCATGGGATTCATGAGTATTAAACGACTCCGACAAAAAGCCCTAGATATAATATTGGATGAACGAAAAGCAGGAGAGT
>JABHKE010000141.1 GCA_018692355.1 Fidelibacterota bacterium | reverse complement strand
GGTTGGATTGGGTCTCATCGACCCAAAATGATCTCGGTTCAATCTGAAGGGTGTGCTCCAATAATTCGCGCGTTTGAACAGGGAAAAGACACGGCTGATTTTTTTGAAAATCCTGAAACATCTGCATTGGGCCTCCGGGTTCCAGCAGCTATAGGGGATTTTCTTATCCTCAAAGCCATTCGGGAAAGTAATGGGTATGCATTAACAGTTTCAGATAAGGAACTCATGGATAATGTAAAAATGATTGGAAAACATGAAGGAATCTTTTCTGCACCGGAAGGCGGCGCAACTGTTGCAACACTCCCCAAATTGTTGGATCTCGATGTAATTAAACCGAATGATCGGATTGTACTATTTATCACCGGTGGGGGTTTAAAATATGTTGATTTATTTTAGTTAATATATTTTTCTGCCAATTTTCTGAAACAGGCCATTTGTTCAAAAGCCAATTCTTTCGAATCCCACGCATGAAAAGATTTGCAGTCAAACCCAAGTGCATCTTTCATGGTCTCATAGGCATAATCTGTAAAAATAACTGTCCCATCTGCTTTTACTTCCTCAATGGAGTCGAGCTTTCCTGATTGCTCATTCATTTTGATTGCTTCATCTAAGGTGATGTCGTCAGGAAGCACTACCTCTGCCCCACTTTTATTCAATAACACCGGGTAACCACCGGGGAGTCCCTTAGGCCCAGGTGAATGGGTTCGTAAATTTTCATCAAATAACATGGCTTTCATATTTTTCAAAGTGGATGAAGCAGAAACCGTTGTAAATCCAATCCCCGGTGCATAGAGTTTCACTGACTCAAACATTACTTGATCCGTATCAAATTCTGATGTCACATCTTCTCCATCAACAAGGATTTTTAAGTAATATGGCGCGCCGGGCTGATAACCAGCTTCCCTGGGAAAAACCCAATGCTGGTGATGACAAACCTGGAATGTTTCAACACGGGAACGATCAATACCTTTTTGTTGTGCAACATAGGTTAAAACTGCCGGTGCGATTAAATCCACATTCCCAATCCCAATGGTGGGTGCTAGACCAACCTTTCCCATAACAGGATTCGTTAAACATGAAAGTGATGTATTGATATAATAGGGAGATAGTCCAGAATCCTGAATCGATTTTGCAAGATTTAACCCCAACGCTAATTGGCAAGGTAACCAAGCCCCCAATCCGGCAGAACTTATTTTTGAATAAAGGCCATCTGGTAATTGACGAATAAGATGCCAGGTATGTAGTACTGTGCAATTAATTATAGCATCCGGTTTTTCTGATTGGATCAATTCTGATGTTTTTTCACCATCAAACAGATCAACTTGAATCGGTTTGAATTTCGGATGCATTCCATGATGAGCGGCACCAATTTCAGCATTATTGCAAGCCCAACGGGCTTTTTCTTCCTCTACATCACCAATGACCCATTCAATATTGGATTCATCTCGAGCTACAAATTCCAAAATATGTTTACCCACATCGCCTGTTCCAACCAATAATACTTTTTTCATTACAATACTCCCCAATTGAATTCTGTAAATAAATTTACAAATTGCGTAAAGAAATCTTTCCTTTTTTATTTCATACTTTTAAGTAGTCCCTTATAAATTCCGCCCACTTTTCTGAGTCAATTGAACAATAATGAATTCACCAAAAGCATCACCAACGCTTGTTATTAATGAGAAGGTTAATGCCATGTGGGCTTCCGGACAGGATATTATCCATCTTGGGTTTGGAGAATCCAGATTTCCCGTACATTCTGTATTAGCATGTACGTTTCAGGAAAATTCCATGCAGCGGAGCTACCTCCCTTCTCTCGGGATTCCAGAATTACGGGAAACAATCGCAAATTATTATTCAGATAAACTTGGGTTAACATTCGATGGCTCCCAGGTAATTGTTGGAGTTGGTAGCAAATCTCTGCTGTATGCAATGATCCAGTCTATTGATGGTGATTTGCTCTTGTCCAAACCATCATGGGTTTCTTACAGTTCCATCGCTACTTTGACGGGACGTTCAGTTCATCGCTTTGAATTAGATGCTGACCAGGATTATCAAATTAATATCCAAACATTAGATTCGGTTTATCAAGAAGCAATTGAATCAGGGCGAAACCCAAAAATACTTATTCTGAATTCTCCCAGTAATCCCGTAGGGAATATTTCATCCGAAGAAGAATTAAAATCAGTAGCACAATGGGCAAAAGAAAAAGATATTTATATTCTCAGTGATGAAATTTATAGTCTTGTTACGCATGATGGTTTTACTCATCATACCATTGCAGAATATTATCCTGAAAAAACAATAATTTTTGGAGGACTCAGTAAGCATTTATCTCTGGGTGGCTGGCGGTTTGGTATGGCTATTGTTCCCAAAGGTGATGAGGGTAAATCCCTGATTCAATCCTTTCAATCCATTGCCGGGAGTATCTGGTCTTGTGTTCCGGGTCCCATTCAGTACACGGCTATTTTGGCTTATAGTGGAAATCGGAATATTGATGATTATATTAAAACGTGTACAAAGATACATGGAATCCGTACACATTATATTCATGGGAAATTATCTAGCATGGAGCTAACGAGTCCCAAACCTAGGGGTGCTTTTTATATTTATCCTTCTTTTAAAAAGTGGTCAATTAAACTTGGGGAAATGGGAATAACAACCTGTGAAGAACTCTCAACTTATTTATTGGATCACTATAGTATTGCAACTCTTCCTGGGAGCGCATTTGGTGATGATACAAATAATTTATGTTTAAGGCTTTCAACAAGTTTTCTGGATATGGAAACGGATGATCAAGCTCAGAAAATCCTTGATGCCTATAGTGAAGAAAATGACCCCAAATTATTTATGGAGAAGCATCACCCAAGAACATCACTTTTCCTTGAAAAAATGCGCAAATTCATCGCAGAGATAAATGAATAAAATATGAGAGAAGTAGTAATCATTGATGCAGTAAGATCACCAATTGGTCGAGCAGGCGGCGCCTTATCTTCCGTTCGGCCTGATGACCTTCTTGCAGATGTTCTAAAAGGACTTATTAAACGTACCGGGATCGATCCAGCTTTAATTGAAGATGTCTATGCAGGATGCGGAAATCAGGCTGGTGAAGACAATCGAGATGTGGCACGTATGGCAGTCTTGTTGGCTGGATTTCCATTAGAAGTTGGCGGCGTAACGGTAAATCGAAATTGTTCGTCTGGATTAGAAGCGGTAAACCAGGCAGCCAAAGCCATTATTGCTGGTGAGGGTGATATTTTTATTGGTAGTGGAGTGGAAAGCATGAGCCGAGCACCCTTGGTCATGCCACGACCTTCCACTCAATCAAAATTAGGACATAGAACCGTTTTTGATTCCACGGTTGGATGGCGATTCGAAAATCCAAAAATGGATGCAATGTATCCAATTGTCAGCCTGGGGGAAACAGCTGAAAAAATAGCAGAAGAGTTAGAAATTTCTCGAAAAGATCAGGATAAGTTTTCTTTAGAGAGTCAACAAAAAGCCATTGATGCTATCAATCAAGGAAAATTCAAAAATGAAATCTGTCCTATATCTGTTCCCCAAAGAAAAGGCGATCCTTTGATTGTAGATATTGATGAACATCCAAGGTATAAAAGAGAGAATAGTGAATATTCAATTGATCTTACTTTAGAAAAATTGTCATCACTGAAACCCATTTTCAGGAAGAATGGAACCGTTACTGCCGGAAATTCTAGCGGAATAAATGATGGTGCAGCAGCAGTCTTGCTCATGAGTCGTGAAAAAGCTGATGAGCTTGGATTAAAACCCTTAGCCCGCTGGGTTGGATCAGCTGTAGCTGGTGTGGATCCAAGCATAATGGGATATGGACCTGTTCCATCCACGGAAAAATTATTAAATCGATTTGATTTAACTTTAGATGATATTGGACTCATTGAACTCAATGAAGCGTTTGCATCGCAATCTATTGGTGTTATGCGAAAATTGAATTTGAACCCGGACATTACCAATGTGAATGGCGGCGCCATTGCTTTAGGGCATCCTTTGGGCTGCTCCGGAGCTCGTATCTTGACTACCCTTATCCACGAAATGAAAAAAAGAGATACAAAATATGGCTTGGCAACCCTATGTGTTGGTGTTGGACAAGGTGTTACAACATTAGTGGAAGGATTGTAGAGTGGATCGCCCCTTAAAAGGAATTC
>JABHKE010000048.1 GCA_018692355.1 Fidelibacterota bacterium | reverse complement strand
GGAGAAATACGGGATTTGTGTTGTACTACATACTGACCATGCCAATAAAGGATTAATTCCATGGGTTGAATCTTTGGTAGGTTATAGTGAAGTTCATTATGAAAAATTTGGAAAGCCTTTATATAGCTCCCACATGTTGGATCTGTCTGCAGAAGATATAGATTTTAATTTGTCTGAATGTGAACGACTCTTGAAGCGGATGGCGCCAATTGGTATGAGTCTTGAAATTGAGTTGGGCGTTACCGGAGGAGAAGAAGATGGTGTGGGTTCCGATGATGATATTGGTGCAGATAACCCACTTCTTTACACTCAACCTGAAGATTGCCTTCGAGCCTGGGAATTATTGTCACCCATCGGTCATTTTAGCTTAGCTGCCTCATTTGGAAATGTACACGGTGTTTATAAGCCTGGAAATGTAAAGCTACGTCCTGAAATTTTAAAAAACTCTCAAGACCTTGTGCAAGAGACCTGTTCGACTGGTGATAAGCCGCTGGATCTTGTCTTCCATGGTGGATCTGGATCGGACAAGGGAAAAATATCAGAGGCCTTATCTTATGGCGTATTTAAAATGAACATTGATACGGATACGCAGTTTGCATTTGCAAAAGCCGTAGGTGCATATGTAGAAGAAAATATAAAAGCATTTAAATACCAAATTGATCCGGAAGATGGGACTCCCTATAAAAAGCTTTATGATCCAAGGAAATTCTTAAGAGCCGGAGAAGAAGGCATGATTAAAAGATTGGATGAAGCATTTGATGATCTTGGTTCTGTGGGGAAATCTTTAGCCCAATAAAGTACCCCTAAAGATCATTCGATAAAAACAGCCCAATTCGGGCTGTTTTTATTTCTACCAATCTTTATATGGATGGGTAGCCAGATTCATATTATAGTAGCGTTCATCCGGTGTGACTTCCTTGCCAATCCAATCTGGAATAGCAAAATCTTCATTTTCTGACATTAATTCAATTTCCGCAAGAACCAAACCCTCATTGTCGCCATGGAATTCGTCCACTTCCCAAGTGTGCCCTTTAAACTCCACATAATGCCTGATTTTATCGATTATGGCAGTTTTGCAAAAATGTTCCAAGAGTTCTCCCGCATCTTCTTTAGAAATGGGAAAATCAAATTCCAATCTGGAAATACCAATATTGTTCCCCTTTACAGTTAGAAAATACTCGTTCCCTTTTTCCCTTACTCGTATGACCTGTTTTTGATCATTTACAATATATCCTTGTCGAATGTGTAGTGATTTTTTTTCCAGGTGAAACGGTTTTTCTTTCACCAAAAATTTACGTTCAATTTCAATAGCCATTATTTGTCCTGTTCATGATGAATAATAAAAATAAAAAGGAAATTACCATTCCGGGGTAAAAAGCCTCAATTCCCAAAAAAGCCTGACCACTTATTTGTGAGATGCTAAACCAAATCAGAGAGACACCAACTGGTGCTTTGATCCAATAACCCGCCAATCGTTCAGAAATTGTTATTTTTTCATTCCATAATGTAAAAACAAAAGGAAGAATTAATCCTGGGATGAGAATAGATCCGATAACATAAAATAGCCCAACAACTGATGGAACCGCAAAAACAAGAAAGAGCGACAGAAAAGAAATGATGACCAATCCTTTTCGAATCAAGGGTACCGGATTAGAATTTGTCTGCGGTCGTTGAATTCTCCAGAGAATATCGCGTCCAAATGTTATTGCGCTGATCAAACTCAATGAATCAATGGTGGACATAATAGTTGCCAAAAGTCCTGTAATGAATAATCCGAAAATACCAATGGGTAAAATATGAGCTCCAAGCAAAGGAAAGGAATGTAACGGTTGATCGGTTTGGATCATTGCCACAGCATAGAGCCCGCTCAAAAGGGTCAGACAATCAAACACGGCCCAGAATCCAATGGAAATCAGGAGCCCTTTTTTGGCAATTTCTGGTGATTCTGCAGCAGCGCATCGTTGATAAAATCCCGGATCAACGAAAGTCCACGCTGCAATAAAAAACCAAACTAAAATATATTGGATCGTATTCCCACCCAATGGATCTAAATGCGAGCCTGGGGTGGATTGAATTAATTCCAAGGGTGATCCAAAATTATTCCATGAAAAACCAACCAATAGAAAGAATCCTGCAAACATCATAATAAATTGAAGAATATCTGTTTTTACGATGGCGGAAAATCCACCATTCCAAACATACAACACACTGAAAACAGTTGAAATCAAAAGAGAAACGCCAAGACCAATCCCAAATAAGAATTGGAGCATCACGCCCATACTTAGGATATAAGGAGCTGGGCTTGCTAAAAATGTTATAAGTAAGGCAGAAATAATTCCAGCTCTCTCGCCGTAACTTGATCGAAAATGATCTGGAATTGATAGAAAATTTCTCTCTTTAATTTTGGGTGCCATCCAAAACGCATACCCTAAAGCAAACCCATAATAAGGTAAAGCAAAAATAAACCAAGTTTGGATTCCAAATAAAAATGTATTCTCTCCCACACCCAAAATGGCGCCATACCAGGTTGTGACCAATGTTGCTACAAATCCGCCGAGACTTAATCGGCGACCACTTAAAATATATTCTTCCTGTGACTTTGATTGATCTTTTAGTTGGAATATTCCAATCCAGATCAGACCGACAGCATAGGCACCAAGGATTACCCAATCAAGAAGATGGAATTGACTCATTTTATTTATATTTTATTATTTGCAACAGAAGGCATGGAAGATACAGGAAGTGCAAAATGGGAATGGTTCATTCAAAATAATTCAAAAAGACCCAAACAGGGCCATTGGATTGAATGGAAAAATGATCACCTTTAGCCGAATTTCTTGTCCCGAAAGAAGGTGGCTTTAAAATTGATTTATTGATGGAATACTTTAATCCAGAAACGCTGGTTTCAATATTCTCTTTGGTAGGAATGATTGAAATAGTTTGTCCGGTAAACGAGTCAATTCTGGTATCGCTTTTTACACATTTAATTTTTGATGAGTTGGAGTAAAAGGTAAGTTCTATTTTGTCGTAAAAGGATACTAGTGTCCAAAGGGCTGCCATATTGTGGTCGTCCTGTTCACCAGAAAAGCCTACCAAGGCCAATTCGCCAATTCCATTTTCATAACACCATTCAAGACTTTTTTCCAGATCGGTCTTGGATTGATCCATTAATTTAATGATTTCACAATTATAACTTTCGTGAGCAAGTGATAGAGAATCCATATCACCTAAAATGAGGTTAGGCTGAAGTCCAAGGCTCTTGAGTTTGTCAGCGCCGCCATCGGTACACAGAATAGTCACGGCATTTTTAAGAATTTTAATTGG
>JABHKE010000215.1 GCA_018692355.1 Fidelibacterota bacterium | reverse complement strand
CTTATAATCGAAATAAAAAAAGCATCGCTCTAAATATTAGAAATGATGAGGGGAAAAAGATTTATCAAGACTTAGTTAAAAATGCCGATGTGGTTGTAGAAAACCTTCGTCCCGGGTCTGTGGACAATCTCGGACTTGGATATCATGATCTCAAGACCTTGAATCCAAAATTGATCTATGCGGCAATTTCCGGTTTTGGTCGCTTAGAGGGATATGAAGGACCAGATTCAAAACGACCTGCATTTGATATTGTTGCCGAAGCCATGAGCGGAATTATGCATCTTGTTGGTTTTGAAGATAAACCCCCTTCATGGACTATTTATGGGATGGCGGATGTTTACACAGGGCTCTGCACATCCTTTGCAATTACACAAGCGCTTTTTATGAGAGAAAGGACAGGAAAAGGCCAATTTGTAGATAGTGCCATGTTGGATAATATGATTTCTCTAAATGAACGGATGGCCATGCTTTATTCAATTACGGGAAAAGAGCCACACCGAGGTAGATTAACACATCTTTATCCTCGAGGTGCTTTTAAATGTAAGGATGGGTACCTTGCCATGAATATACCAGATGACCTTATCTGGGGTCGATTCTGTAAAGCAATTGAACGTGAAAGTTTGATTGAGGATGACCGTAGCAAGACAGGAACAGCAAGAGCTTCCAATGCGGAATTTCTTGCTCCAATTATTGAAGAATGGCTATCACAAAAAACACGATCCGAAGCTGAAAACATATTAAATGAAAATGGTGTTCCTGTTGGATCCGTTTATACTGCAAAAGATGTTTTTGAATCGGAACAGGTTAAAAGTCGGAAAGCACTAGTAGATATAAATGACCCAGATGTTGGAACTTACCAATTTGCCCGGGGACCCGTTATGTTATCCGATTCTCCTGAAATTGAAACAAATCCTGCACCAGCACTTGGACAACACACTATGAATATTTTATCAGAAGTTCTTCAATATAGCAATGAAAAAATAGATAAATTGGCAGAATCAGGAACCATAGGAATCAACTAAAAAATATGAAAAATTTTAATCTCATTCTCACAATACTTATTTTCTATTTTCACATATTAATTGCAGCCAGTTCTGACCCTGTCTTCGGTGAAAATGGTATGATTGTTTCTACCAGTAAACAAGCATCGGAAGCTGGAATCGAAATCCTAAAAAAAGGTGGAAATGCAGTTGATGCGGCCGTGGCGGTAGGATTTGCTTTGGCTGTTACATCTTCATCCAATGGAAATATTGGTGGTGGTGGATTCATGGTTGCTGCCATGACGGATGGAGAAACTTTTACTTTAGATTATCGGGAAAAAGCACCTGCTGCTGCCCATCGTGATTTATTCTTAAATGACAGTGGGAATGTGGTTCCTGGAATGTCTCTTTTCTCACGGGCCGGGAGTGGTGTCCCCGGAACAGTAGATGGATTAATTCGGGCTTTGGCAGACCATGGATCCGGAAATATTACACTCCGACAAGCACTGGCACCGGCCATCCGGTTAGCTGAAAAAGGATTTGAACTCTCTCATTATGAAGCTCGGCGATTTAATGGCTATGAGGGGCTATTTCAAAGCAATGATGCAGCAGCAGCAATCTTTATTCGCAAAAATAATAATCCATGGAAAAAAGGTGACAAATTAGTTCAAAGGGATTTAGCTAAAACCCTTAAACGAATTTCTAAATATGGACGGGATGGTTTTTATACCGGTCCCGTAGCTGACCTAATTGTGGCAGAAATGAAACGTGGAAATGGTCTTATTTCTCTTGAAGATTTAAAAAATTATTTATCCGTTTATCGAGATCACGTTTCAGGAACCTATAATGGACATGAAGTTATTTCTATGGGTCCTCCCAGCTCCGGTGGTGCCCTTCTTGTTAATATGATGAACATGCTGGAAAATTATCCCGTGGATTCACTGGGCTGGAATTCATCAGATTATATCCATTTACTCACTGAAGTTGAACGGCGTGCTTATGCTGATCGAGCTGAACATATGGGTGACTCTGATTTTTGGGATGTACCAGTAGGTATGATTACATCAAAAGAATATGCCACACACCGCATTTCAGATATTAATTTAGAAAAAGCAACGCCAAGTGAAGCAGTATCCGCCAGCGGAGCTCCGGGATATGAAAGTCGGGAAACCACACATTATTCTGTAGTGGATCAATGGGGGAATGCCGTCAGTGTTACAACAACAATTAATCTGAGCTATGGTGGTGGACACCTTGTAAAAGGCGCCGGATTTTTCCTGAATAACGAAATGGATGATTTTTCATCCAAGCCCGGTGTGCCCAACGCATTTGGATTGGTGGGGAATAATGCCAATGCCATCGAACCAGGAAAACGGCCATTAAGTTCCATGACACCTACTATAGTTTTAAAAGATGGAAAACCATTTATTGTAATTGGATCGCCCGGTGGATCAACTATCATTACTACAGCCATGCAGGTTATTTTGAATGTGGTGATTCATGGTATGGATATTAAAGAAGCTGTAACATCACCCCGTTTTCACTCTCAGTGGGTACCGGATGTGATTATGACAGAGCCCCGAGGATTATCCAGAGACGTGATTCAAAACCTGGAATCTAAAGGACATATTTTGGCCCCTTATAAATGGGGTTACATTGGTGAGGCCAATGGAATATTAATCACCAAAGATGGATTTTATGGCGGAGGTGATAGCCGTGGAGAAACATCGGCAATTGGGTATTGATTTAGAACCAAGATTCAATACCATTAAAATGGTTTACTTTATCCCAAGCAAATCATCCACCAAATTCAAATAAATTGAAGGGCCAACTAATAACGCCCTTTCATCCATTGTAAAATGAGAACAATGATGAGGTGTTTCAAATAATTTTTGATCATTCGGGGCTGACCCCACAAAGAAAAAACATCCCGGGATCTTTTGTAAATAATAAGAAAAATCTTCCCCGCCCATAGACAAGTAGGGCATTCCCGCTTTTTCACCCACCACTCTTTCTGCTGCTTTCAATACTTTATTTGTAGGATCTGTATGATTGATGGTTGGGGGATATCCATTTTCATAATCAAAGGATATTCCTGCTCCGAATGTTTTGGCAACACCATCTATTATTTCCGCCATACGTGTTTTAATAAGATTTCGATTTTCTTCTGTGTACGCCCGTGCTGTCCCGGATAAAGTTACCTCATCTGCAATTATATTGAAATTGTGCCCACCATTGATCGTACCAATTGTAACAACGGTACTTTCAAGAGGATTTGTATTCCGACTCACAATGGTTTGGAGCGCTTGAACCAAATGGGATGCTACAACAACAGCATCAATGGTTCCCTGGGGTGCTGCACCATGTCCACCAATTCCTTTTATTTTAATTTCAAACATGTCGGCGGCAGCCAGGACCGGGCCATCAGTAATACCTACTTCTCCAACCGGTTGATAATTCCAGACATGAATACCATAAATCTCATCAACGCCATCTAAACATCCGTCTTCGATCATATATCTGGCGCCTCCTGCTCCTTCCTCCGCCGGTTGAAAAATAAATCGGACCGTTCCATTGAAACTATCCCCATTTTGAGTGAGTACTTTAGCAGCTCCTAATAGCATAGCCATATGACCATCATGCCCACAGGCGTGCATCACGCCATCATGTTTAGATGAGAAATCTAATCCACTGGTTTCCTGCATAGGCAGCGCATCCATATCTGCACGCAGTGCAATAGTTGGACCCTCACCGAAGGTTAGATCCGCAGTAACACCAGTCTTCCCAACATTCATTTGTGGAGCAAGCCCCATTTCTTTCAGGGCTTCACCAATAATTTTGGATGTGCGATGTTCGTCAAATCCCAATTCGGGATATTGGTGGAAATCTCGCCGCCAACCGATAATATTTTTTTCGATATCTTTAATCTCTGATCTAATATTCATATTATTTCTCTTATATTTTTAACTCTGCTTAATTCTATGTGGAACTTGTTACCAGTTGACCGCAGCCGGCATCAATATCTGTTCCCTTACTCCAGCGGACCGTCACCGGAAAAGGTGCTCGTTTCAGGGATTTCATAAATGCTTCAATTTTTTCATCAGACGGTCTCCTGTAAACATCACCAATTTCATTATATGGAATCATATTTAACTTACATTCAATCGACCCCAGTAATTGAATAAGCTGTTCTGCATCTTTGGGTTGATCATTGATCCCATCCATGAGTACATACTCAAAGGTAATCCTATTACGGGAATTGTATGCATAATCTTTCGATGCTTTAATCAGATTTGAAAATGAATGTGTTTCGGTAATCGGCATGGTTTTTAATCGTTGATTCTGTGTGGTTCCATTCAGGCTCACTGCTAGTTTGTAAGGTTGTTGTTCTTCAGAAAATTGTCGGATCTTGGGTACAACCCCCGCAGTGGAAATGGTGATACGCCAAGCTGCCATATTAATTCCTTTGGAATGGTGAAGAAGATCCGCCGCCGCAATGGAATTCTTATAATTTAGAAAGGGCTCACCCATGCCCATAAAAACCACATTGGTAATTTTTTGTTCACTCATTTTCTGGAGCTGAAGAAATTGATCTACAATTTCACCTGTAGTAAGATTTTTGATAAATCCCATTTTTGCAGTGGCGCAAAAATCACAATCCACAGCACATCCCACTTGCGTAGATAAACAAATTGTGATTCTGTTGCCTTCTTTCATTAATACAGATTCCAACAAATTCCCATCCAATAATTCAAAAAGGATTTTCTGTGTTTGTTTTGAAACCGACACATCCTCAGTTATCATTTTAAGCGGATGAATAGGAACATTGGCAAGTTTTTCCCGAAACGGTTTTGAAAGATCAGTCATGGCAGAAACATCATCCACTTGTTGGCGATATATCCAATCGAAAAGTTGTCGTCCGCGGAATGGTTTTTCTCCTTGAGATTCGGCAAAAGACTCCAAATCAGGGATTGTTTGGCCAATCAGTGGTTTATATTTTAATTTCAATACGTCGGACATGAACTGGAATTTCCGAATCAATATGTGAATCTTCAATGGGAAACTCTTTTAATTTAAGTGCGTTGATTCTTTCTTTTTAGGGCAAGTCCATTTGGGTAAATTTTGCCCCTTTTTTAACCAGTTAACAAATACAAATTTTATGATAGAGACACAACAAGATTTAGCTATCCTCGAACAACTAGCTGAAGCCAAACAAACCTTCTCTCAGGAAGTCGGGAAGGTTATTATAGGACAAAAAGATATTCTGGATCATATGCTCATTGCACTTTTGGCAAGAGGGCACTCTCTCCTAGTTGGCGTTCCGGGATTGGCAAAAACATTACTCATCAAAACATTATCGGATGTGTTAGACCTTTCTTTCAAGCGCATTCAATTCACACCTGACCTCATGCCCAGCGATATCACGGGCACTGAACTTATTGATGTGGATCCCAATTCGGGACAACGTTCATTTCGATTTTACAAGGGTCCCATTTTTGCTAATATCGTTTTGGCTGATGAGATCAATAGGACACCACCAAAAACGCAAGCGGCTTTGTTAGAAGCAATGCAAGAGCATAAAGTCACCACCGGGGGACAAACATATGACCTCGATGAACCCTTCTTTGTTTTAGCTACCCAAAATCCTATCGAGCAGGAAGGAACCTATCCGTTGCCGGAAGCACAGTTGGACCGATTTATGTTTAACCTAAATATTGATTATCCATCCACTACGGATGAAATTGCCATCGTTCGGGAAACAACTACAACAGAAACCCAACTGGTCCAAGCTATTATGTCAAAACAGGAAATTGCTTCCTATCAAGATCTTGTTAGACGTGTACCTGTGGCAGATAATGTTGTGGAATATGCTGTAAAACTGGTGAGTGCCACACGACCGAATGCAGATGGTTGTCCGGACTTCATCCGACATTCTGTTGACTGGGGCGCTGGCCCGCGTGCTTCTCAATATTTAGTATTAGGTGCTAAAGCAAAAGCCATTTTGGAAGGACGACCCACACCTAATATTAATGATATTCGAGACCTGACTTTACCCATTCTTCGGCACCGAGTTCTGCCCAATTTTAATGCAGAAGCTGAAGGACTAAAAATAGAAGATATTCTTATACAACTTTTGGGTGCTATCACAGAATAAAATGGCGGCAATTACAGACAAAAGAAAATATCTTCAGCCAGAAACGGTTGCCATGCTCAATTCCATGGCACTTAGGGCTCGGCTTGTGGTAGAAGGTTACATTATTGGTCAACATCGGAGTCCTTATCATGGTTTTTCGGTTGAGTTTGCTGAACACCGTGCCTATGGTCCCGGAGATGAAATTCGACATATTGATTGGAAATTGTATGGAAAAACAGATCGTCTTTATGTAAAGCGGTATGAAGAAGAAACCAATCTCCGGGCTCATCTTATTTTAGATACGAGCCGATCCATGCTTTATTCTAGTGGTGGAGTTTCTAAACTAAATTATGCCAATTCACTCGTTGCTGCATTATCCTATCTGATGATCAATCAACAGGATGCTGCAGGATTGGTTCGATTTTCAAAAAAGATTGATTCATTTATTCCTCCTAAATCTAAATCAAGCCACTTGAATGCGATCCTGACTCAACTGGACGATGAAAATGCAGGAGATGATACAAAGATCGAACCAGTCCTTCATGAAATGGCGGAACGGATTAACAAGCGCGGATTGGTTATACTGATATCAGATCTTTTTGATGATCCTGAAGAGATTATGAATGGACTAAAACATTTTCGTCACAAAAAACAAGAAGTGATTGTTTTTCATATTTTGGACAGGAAAGAATTTGAATTTGATTTTAATACACGTACTAAATTTTTGGATATGGAGACTGGTGAAGAGATTACCACTGAACCGTGGCATATTCGATCCAGTTATACGGATCTGATCTCAGGTTTGCAGGACTACTATCAAAAAGAATGCCGAAATAAACTAATTGATTATATACCAATATTCACTGATCAGAACTTGGATCTTGGTCTAACAGAATATTTAAATAAGCGAAAAAAACTGGGATAGGATGAAAATTTGAAATATTAACCTTTCAAATTTTGACTTTTTTAATTCCCTTCAGCTACATCTCGTTTATACCGAATCAATTCCAGAGTTTTCTGGTACGTACCTTTATTATCAATATCAATGATCATAACAGATTTGATCTTCTTTTCTGCTTTGCGGTACCACCGGGCACTTTTATCCAGATCTTTTTCAAATCCTTCCGACCCATTCAAATAATTATCACCAAGGCCTTCGTATGATCGAGCCATACCTAATGCAGCTTCATAATCATCTTCATTTAGATAGAAAGCTTCATCAAATGCTTTTTCTGATTCTTCGAAGTTTTGCATTTGGCTATGGATCACACCCAAGTTAAAGTAAAGATCAGCTTTTACAATCTTATCATCTTCATTAGAAATTGCATTTTCAAACACTTCAAGAGATCTTTCCCTTTGTCCTAAATCATAATAGGTTCCTGCCAATTCGCGCAAAACTTTGCTATTTGATGGCTCAATAGATGCTGCTTTTTCATAATAAGGGAGTACATCTTCTGAAGAAGCACCAGCACGAATAAGTATTTGTCCTGCACCAAAATTGGCTTGGAAACTTTCCGGATTTTTTTCAATGGCAGTTAATGCCGCATTTTTTGCTGCTTCTTTATCTCCAACATCAAAATAACATTTCGCAAGGGTTGCGTGTGTATTCGCATCTGTAGGGTTAATGACAGCTGCATTCTGGAAATGAGAGATTGCCGTTTCAAGATATTGGGGTTTATTATCCGGATCATCTTGAATCTTCTTGAATTGTTCTACACCTATATTGAATTCCTTAGCCCAGTAAAATTCTATATAATTGGCAGCGGCGTCTTTTACAGAGATAAATGATCCACGGACTTCAATCTCTTTATCCGGATTAATCGCCATAGCTTTATCAAACATAGCAACCATATTTTTCCAATCGCCATCCTGTGCATGGATCTCCAAACCCAGGACGACCGGGATTTCAGGATTATCAGGTTCAACGGCCATAGCTTTGGGTAACCATTCTGCAGCTTTTGCAAAATCAGATTGTTGGATCGCCAATTTGGCAGTAGTGTATTCCTGGCTTGAACAAGCTACCATTATCATGGAAAGCGTGAAAAGTATTGCCAGAAATATTGATTTTTTAGTTAGCATATTTTCCTCAATAAATAAACGATTAAAGCCACCGAATTTACCTGAATTCGGATTATGCTTCCAAGGGATTGTGTAAATAGGGTTATTAGGGGATCTTTATTAATTAGCAATTATATTTTTTTATTTGAAAAAAGTTATTCTTAAAAAATTTATTTTATCAATACCAAATTGCGCACCCGATTGCTGAATAATTTCTTCAGCCAATAATCCTCCAATCTCACCGGCTCTTTTAATAGAATATCCTTTGGCTAATGCTGTTAAAAATCCGGCTGCATACATATCGCCTGCACCAGTGGAATCAATTGCTGAAATGGGTTGTGGTGGCAGGTGATATTTTTTTCCATCATCCAATGCTAAGGAGCCTTTTTTCCCAAGTTTGATTCCTGCACGATGTACAATTTTCATCAATTGGTCTGCCGATGAATCAACATTTTCCGAATCAAATAAAATGGAAAGTTCGGCGTAATTTGCAAAAAGAACATCAACATCATGTTCAATCATAATTAAAAATTCATCTTTGTTTCTATCAACTGCAAATGGGTCTGCCACATCAAAAATAATTTGAACATTATTCTCCTTTGCAATAGAAATGGCTTTTTTAATGGCTGCCTTTTGGGAATCGGTATCCCACATATACCCTGTAAAATAAAAGAAAGTTGAATGAGCCAATTTTTTCTCATCTATATCTGCTGGGGAATATTCACGGCACATCCCAAGATGTGTATTCATGGTTCTTTCACCATCAGGCGTAACAAGAATAATACTTGATCCAGTTGGACCATCACCTCTCACAAGTCCTGAAACCACGCCGTATCGATCGGCCTGTTCCTGATAAATATTACCAAATTCATCATGGCCTATTTTCCCAGCAATCAAAGACGGTGTTCCGAGGCCTGCGCAAGCTAGGAGAGTATTTGGCGCTGATCCACCGGGAAGATATTGGGGAGTAGACTTTTTAAAATATTGAATGATTTCTGATTGCCGATTCTCATCTACAAGATGCATAACACCCTTACTCAATTCTAAATTTTTTAAATCTTTATCCGTTGAAGAAATCACAACATCGATGAGCGGATTTCCAATTCCGTAAACTTTGGGTTCCATATAATAATCTAATAATTGTGGTTTTGATTTAATTAAAAAACTAAATAAATGAGTTGAGAGTTTACATCTGATCAGAAACCCTCTCAATAAATAAATCTGTATAATCTCTAGAAATATCTTGCTCGTTAAAATCTCAAAAATGTATATTTGGTGACTATGGTAACAAAAACCTTTGCCATTATAACCGATATTCATTCTAATCTGGCATCGCTGATTCATGCTCTGTCCATCATTGATCGAAGAGATGATGTAGATCAAATCATCTGCCTTGGGGATTGTTTCGCCTTAGGTCCTGAACCTGAAAAGACACTTGAGATGCTAAAATCTATTCCTAATTGTATTTTCATTCGAGGGAACCACGATCGATATCTTTTGGAAAAACTTTGGGAAGACGAATTGCCTTCTCTTGAGGGAATGGATCCCTATGACCCTGTGTGTCAAGCCATTGTTCAAAATGAAAAATGGACCGCTGATCAATTAGGACAAGATGGGTATGATTTTTGTAAAGCTATGAAGATTGCACATAGGGAAATTATTGGAACAATTCTGGTTGAATTCACTCATGCATGGTATAAGCGAGATGATAGTCCCCCATCCGTATCAGAAGCAGTTAATTGGAAGGACCGTGTGATTAAGACTAATCCCGAAATACAAAAAGTTGTATTTATTCATGGACATGTTCATGTGCAGAGACATCAGATTATAGATAACCTCACTATTTTGTGTCAAGGAGCAACCGGCCTACCATTTGATCGAGATCAGCGTGGTTCTGTTGCATTTCTTACTGTGAATAGTGATGATTTTATTTGGGATGTAAATCGGTATGAATATGATTATAAAACCACATCACAACGATTGGGTAAACGGAAACCACCATTCTTCACAAATCTCCAATCAACCATCAAATACGCATCGATTCGAAACGACCTTTAGGTCATTTTCTCCTATTCTCAAGTCGTAATTTCCACGGCTAATTTATTATTCAAATGTATTATTTCGATCATAGTGCAACCACTCCTGTCCACTCTGATGTTTTGGATCTTATGCATTCAATTCAAAAAGATGTATATGGTAATCCATCCAGCGTTCATTCTCAGGGAAGAAAAGCCCGATTACTCATTGAGACTGCCCGAAAACAGGTGGCAAAAGCTATTGGCACAATTCCAAATCAAATTATTTTCACAAGCGGCGGTACTGAAGCGAATAACCAGGTATTTTGGTCGTTATTAAATCAAAATAATATACATGTGGTCTCCGATACGATTGAACACCCGGCTATCTTAAAAGTCCTTTCTGAAATGGAGACTCATGGAATTGACTACGATCTGGTGACTGTTAATAAAAATGGGCGAATTTCTATTGCGGATATTGAATCTGAAATTCAAGAAAATACCGGTCTCATTTCAATTATGTTGGCTAACAATGAAATGGGTACCATTCAACCAATAAAAGAAATTGTAGCATTAGCGCATGAAAATAATATCCTTGTTCATTCCGATGCAGTTCAGTGTATGGGGAAAATGCCAGTGGATGTCAATGACCTTGGTGTGGATTATTTAAGCCTCTCCGCCCACAAGTTTTATGGTCCCAAAGGAATAGGAATCCTCTATTTCAAAAATAAGGATTCTCTTTCTTCTCTCATGATTGGAGGTGGACAAGAAAAGGGACTCCGCGCCGGGACCGAGAATATCGCATCCATTGCCGGCATGGGATTAGCAGCAGAATTGGTAACAAACCAATTGGATCATCATATCAAGGAATTAGCATCATTTGAAGCTCATTTTAAATCAGAACTCAAGACAATTTTCCCAAATGCCATTTTCAATGGTGATGCTAACAATAAACTTCCAGGACTTGTGTGCGTGTCTTTCCCAGGTTATCGTTCCGATATTCTCATGGCAAAATTGGATCGTGCAAATTTGGCTGTTTCAAGTGGATCCGCTTGCGGATCTGGAAATGTAAAACCTTCTAGGGTTCTTTCGGAAATGGGTGTGGATGATGAAACCAATATTTCTACACTTCGTTTCAGCTTTGGCGCATCCAACACATCAGAACAAGTGGATCTACTTCTTTTCGAGCTAAAAACCATTCTCACGGACTGATGGGACATATTGCTGTGGGTATGAGCGGTGGTGTAGATAGCGCCGTGGCCGCATCCATCCTTGTTGAAAAAGGTTATGATGTAGAAGGACTTTTCATGAAAAACTGGGAAGAAGATTCTGAATACTGCAATGCTGAAGAAGATTATAAAGACGCGCTCCAGGTTTGTGATACATTAGGGATCCCACTCCGGTCAGTGAATTTTGCGAAAGAATATTGGGAACGTGTCTTCCAGAATTTTTTAGATGAATACAGATCAGGGCGAACTCCCAATCCGGATATTCTCTGCAACACAGAGATCAAATTCAAAGAATTCCTGCACTACGCTCAAGATCTGGGTGCTGACAAAATCGCCACCGGGCATTATGTCAGAAGTAAAGAAGTAGCTGGGAAAGTGCAACTCTTGAAAGGCCTCGACCCGGGAAAAGACCAAAGTTATTTTCTCTATGGTTTGAACCAGGAACAGATCTGTAGCGCGCTTTTCCCCATTGGTGACCTGGAAAAACCAAATGTCCGTGACAGGGCGGAAAAACTGGGATTCGACATATTTGATAAAAAAGACAGTACGGGAATTTGCTTTATTGGGGAACGGGACTTTAAGGAATTTCTCCAGCAATACATTCCGGCCCAACCGGGCATTATAGTTACATCCAGCGGAACTAAAGTGGGTGACCACGACGGACTCATGTATTACACCCTGGGTCAACGGAAAGGATTAGGGATCGGAGGTGGACACGGCGATGGTGAGGGTGCCTGGTACGTCCTGGACAAAGATCTTGAGAATAATGAATTGATCGTGGGACAAGGTCACGACCATGCGGGACTTTATCAAAAACGCCTTACGGCATCTGATCTTCATTGGATCTCCGGTGAAGCTCCGAATAATGAAAACCTGAAGGCGAAGATCCGCTATCGGGCGCAAGATGCAATCTGCCGGATCACCGAGTTAAATAATACCGAAATATCCATTGAATTTGAAGAACCACGATTCGCCATCGCACCGGGACAATCGGTTGTATTTTATAGTGAGAATATTTGCTTGGGTGGGGCGATCATTGATAAAGCATTTAATTAATTATTTTAATAATTTTAGTCTCTTCTATTTTGGAACAAATATATCTGTATTAAATTCAATATTCCATGAGACATATTTTAAAACCACTTATTAACTTCTTTTTTCTATCGGGATTCATCCTGGCCCAATTTCGCATGGATGTACCAATCCAAACCTTGCCCACCAATCTAAACGGTGAATTGGATGCCCAACCATCCCTTTCATTATTTGATCCAGCGCGGTTTGATATGAGTCACGGCTTTACGATGTCAATGATGTCTATGGGCGGACAATCCGTTTCTATGGCAGGGTTTACCAACCGCATCACCTATATGGCCATGGACAATTTGAGATTTGATGCAAATGTAACCCTTTATAAAACACAACTGCCATTCCAGCAACAGGGTGCACTTTTGAATCAGCTGGATGTGGCTTATGATGCGGGTATTACCTACCAACCCACGAAAAATTCGTTCCTGCAACTCCGGTTCCAGAACATCCCACACTATCAAAGATACCAAACCCATTCACCCTTCAACCCGAGGTACATTAAGTAAGTGGCAAGAAAAAAAGGTCTCCACCGTAAAAAGAAATCCCAATCCCAAAGCATGACCCTGAACGCTGCAATCGGCATTGTTGGCGTTTTACTTCTGGGGTTCATTTATTCATTCTCCCGTAACGTCACCCATACCGGTGTACCCATTGAGGTCACATTTCCAAAGATCGATTCTAGACGTCTTGCTGCAGATGTTTACCAGAAAAACCCAATTCAGAATATTAAAGTTGAAGTTTTGAATGGTTGTGGTTTAAAGGGTATAGCCGCACGAACAGCAGAATTTCTTCGTGAGAATCATATAGATGTAGTTCGTTCCGATAATGCGGATCACCATGATTATCCAAATACAGTAATCATCAGTCGGAACGAAAATGTAGAAAGTTTGAGAGCTGTTTCAAAATCTTTTGGTGTTACTATGGATGATAAAACCCATATTATAACCGACGATCCTGATGAGTCTCTTGGTGTTGATGTAACAGTGATCCTTGGAAAAGACATTACTAATTTCACTGCAATTTCTGATTTTATTTCTTCAGTTCAATAAATGTCCGACTCCGCACCGGATTTTGTATCCGACCAGCATCTCCTAAAACAGATCGTCCACCTAGCGCTTGAAAAAAAAGCGATAGAATTAGTTGCAATGGATGTTCGTGGCCTTTCATCGGTTACTGATTTTTTTGTTATTTGCTCAGGTGACTCAGAGCCTCAGGTCAAAGCTATTGCTGATAATATCAGGAGGGGGACTCCACACAAGCCCCGCCATCTTGAAGGATATGAAAATTTAAATTGGGTACTCTTGGATTACTTCGACGTTGTGGTTCATGTCTTTGGAAAAGACGATAGAGATTATTATAATATTGAAAAATTGTGGGCTGATGCTCCCATAACAGAATTCATAGATGAAGAAACTGAAACAACAGATCACTAACGCAGTCTCCGCTTCTCTTACGTCTCTTAGCTATCCGGAAAAAGAGTTCTCTTTAGCACCGCCAAAAAATCCGGAATTTGGAGATTTATCCACCAATATTTCTCTTTTACTCACACAAAATCTCAAGATGCCTCCTTTAGAGATTGCTCAATCCATTGCTAAAGAATTAAATAAAGAATTACCGCATCATATTTCAGAGATTTCGGTTACTCTGCCCGGGTTTATCAATTTTAAAGTAGACAAATCTTTTTATCAGTCCAAAGTAAAAACCATTTTGGATGAAGATGACTCTTTTGGCAAAAGCGGCTTGGGTGCGGGAAAAACAGCCAACGTTGAATTCGTCAGCGCAAATCCAACTGGGCCTCTTACGGTGGGTCATGGCCGAAACGCAGTTCTCGGTGACACAGTTTCAAGTATTTTAGAATGGCATGGATTTGATGTAACCCGGGAATATTATTTTAATGATGCAGGTCGGCAAATGCGAATTCTTGGCCAATCTGTTGAAGCAAGATATTTTGAGATTTTAGGTAAGGAATTTGAATTTCCTGATGATGGATATAAGGGCACTTATATTAAGGATATTGCCCAGACCATTCTCGATGATCTGGGAGTCGATCTCAGCGCAGGGGATTCAAGTTTTAAAGAAAAAGCGGAAATATCTATTTTTGAAGACATTAAAAAAAGTCTTCTTAATCTTGGGGTCCATTTTGACCAATTCACCAATGAAAAGACATTCTACGAAAATGGTGAGATTGACAAACTCCTAAGCGAATTACGAGACAAAGATCTGATCTATGATAAGGATGGTGCCACGTGGTTTAGAACAACTGCACTTGGAAAGGATCAGGACCGTGTCTACATCAAAAGCACAGGCGAACCAACCTACCGTGTACCGGATACGGCTTATCACCGCGACAAAATCAACCGTGGATTTGATCTCATTATTGATATTTTTGGAGCTGATCATGCAGACGCATATCCGGATGTACTTTTAGCTCTGGAATCACTAGGGCTGAAAACGGATCAAATTAGAGTGCTACTTTACCAATTTGTAACATTACTCCGAGGTGGAGAAAAAATAAAAATGTCCACACGAGAAGCCAATTTTGTTACAATGGATGAGTTGGTGAATGAGGTAGGTATAGATGTTGTACGCTACTTTTTTATTATGCGAAGCATGAACACACATCTCGATTTTGATTTAGAACTGGCGACTGATCAATCTGATAAGAATCCTGTATTTTACCTGCAATATGCCCACGCACGAATCTGTAATATTATTAAACATGGGCAAGAATCAGGATTAGAATTAGGAGATGATTTTGATTCTGGACTTTTATCTCATCCAGAAGAAATTAATTTAATACAGCACATGGTACGATTTCCAGAAATCATGGAACTCGCTTTCGAAAACCTGGAACCACAAATTATTGCTAACACCCTTCAAGAATTGGCTACACGATTCCATAAATTTTATGGACAATGTCATGTGATTACAGAAGATAGAGTACTTTCAAACGCTCGGTTGGCACTCATCACATCGGTAAAAGTTATCATGGGTAATGGACTGAAGATACTTGGACTCACAGCGCCTGAACGCATGTAATGATCGATTTCATTCACTCCGAAATTCAGTTTTTCATTCTTTGTCTTACTACATTTTTTACACTCATCAACCCAGTCGGAATAGCACCAATTTTATTGGTAATGACAGAGCGATTCTCAAAGGAAGAAAAAATAAACATTGCATGGAAAGGATCCTTAACTGCTTTTATTACACTTATTATTTTTTCGATTTTGGGCTCCGTGATTTTCAACATTTTTGGTATCACAATAGAAGCATTTCAAATTATGGGTGGTATTATATTTTTTAGAAGTGGCTTTCGAATGTCTGAAGCAAAAATTGGGCGTTCCAGAACCACACCTATGGAACGTGAAGAATCTCAAGAAAGTGATGATTTAGCTATCACTCCTATTGGAATCCCTTTAATTGCAGGGCCAGGCGCCATTACCGCATCCATGTTATTATCCAGTCAAACACCTCAGCTCTATAGCTATGCAACATTGGGCGTGTCTATTTTTCTAGTCCTGACAGTAGTATATCTCATTTTAAGAAATGGTGGCCTTCTGATGAAAGCACTGGGTTATACCGGCATGAGAGTTATTCAAAGATTAATGGGGTTAGTTTTAATGGTGATTGCAGTTCAGTTCGTAATTAATGGTGTTATGTCTATCCTGAGCCCGTTGTTTTCCCCATCACTTTAACAAAAGCATTTTCTGGGTCTGAATATCCTGCCCAGCAGTAATTTGTAAAAAATAAATTCCCGTGCTGGCCCGTTTCCCAAAATCATTCGTTCCATGCCAGACAAATTTGTGTCGACCAGCTTTAACCTTATTTAGGTCTAAATGACGAATTGTTCTCCCTAGTAAATCATAAATAATAATATTGACATCCCTTACTTCGGGTAAATCATAATTGATTACAGTAATCGGGTTAAACGGATTAGGATAATTATTATAAACCATGAATTTATCTGGAAGGATTTCCACATCAACAGATGCAATTCCATCGGCCAGGTTTACGCCGGTAATGTCCATGAATTTGTATTGAATCTGCGCTTGAAAATATTCCTGTTCTGTTTCCGGAATAATTAATGTAAGTGTTGAATCAAATCCTCGATGGTCTGCCATGGAAAATTGTATTAATCCATGTGCTGTATCTGATGATGTGAACATGAATGCAGATCCGGATGGATTCACGAAATGCATCTTTTCAATATCCAAATTTGATTTTCCTATCAGGATCTCTGCCATGGCTACATTTTTAGGTATTGTAATATTTGCTTTAGATCCTTGGGCAATAATTTTTAATCCATCTGTTGATCGTGCCGCAATTAACGTTGTATCGAATTCCAAGTTGAAATATTTCCAGTGCCACATTTTCCCGAAGGCAGCAAGGTCGGTGAGGTTCGCTTCACCATCAGGTTCAGGGCGGACATGCGGGGGATCATCTTTAAATGGGCCCAGGTCTGTTTCAGGCCAATTTTGATTAAAAGTGAGAATATCTTCGATGGTAATATCATAGTCATTATTCAAATCAGCCCAGAGTTTGGAATAAAAATAAAGCGTATCCGTGAGCCAAAGCGTGTTGTAAGCCACCGCACTATCCAAAATGACCGTTAATGTATCATAACTTGCCAGAGTATCAGTCCAAATAACTGTGATGATAGAATCACCATATTCATGTGATATTGTAAGATTTGAATCAACATTGGAATTCACAGATAATCCATATTCATAAATAGGGCGATTGAATTTGATTGTAAGTGTATCGTTAGCTAGAACAGATAAAAATCCGGCAGAATCTGAAATAACATTCGGTGTAATTTTATTTACAATCGGATAACTATCATCAAAATAAATGCCATCTGTTCGTGCGGCTAAAGATTTATTGGTTGCCATATCAAAGGCACGGATATAAGAATAGTATAATGTATCCCGAACTAAATTCAATCCTGTAACTGTCATGCTATCTGTACTGTCCGAACGCATCCAATTCATTACATTGGCTGTATCATCCTCCGTTCCTATAGCAATTTCAAAATAATCAATTTCTGTATTATCTGTAAAATTTGACCAAATATAACTGAGTCGAGTAGAATCAATGGCATAATCCAGGTCCATTACCCAATAGGCATCTATTACAGATCCGGTATCTGGATTTTGTGTATCAATGTAAATACTGTTTCCCCATAAAGAATCTGAGTGGTTCCCTGCAGAGTCCCGCACAAATACAGCACCAAAGTAAATACCGTCATTGGATAAACTTAATCCGCCTAACCCTGCTACTGAACCTTGATTAGAAAGTGTCCAATCCAATACATCTGTCAAATTTGAGTCGGTGCCCAATCCGACATAAGCATCTTTCACGCCAGCAAGGGAATCAAACTGGGACCAATAAAGCGTGATTGAATCTGCCTGATTATAATAATTAATGTCCAGACCTTCATTACCTTCCAGAAGGTTCGTGATCCTTGGATTTGTTTTGTCCAATGTAACGGACCTACCATCTGTGGATGATGAAACCTGATCACCCTCATTGCCTGCGGTATCGTTATAAGTGATAAAAAAGGGAATTATACCTTCAGCATTATCGGATAGAATTGTTTTAGTAACTGTCCAACTTGATCCCGCGTTTTCAGATACCCCTGTCAAAGAATCGGAAAACAAAACCGGTGTCACAAAAGAAAGGCCTTCACTAGCGGTAAAATTCAAGGAAACAATATCGGATATTTTTGCCCAAGTTGAATCCAATTCATTATTAGACTGTATCAAAACTTCTGTTAAAGATGGCACTATTTCATCAATATGAAGTGTGGTATTATCGGTTGATCCAACCGTTTCATTTCCGGCTCTATCTTTTGCCTTTGCTATGAATTGTCCATTTAGATTTTCCGAAAACCCATCTACAGTTGTGAATTCCATTCTTGTGATTATAAGATCTTGTGAACTAACCCCCTGCCCTCCTATGATAGTTTTTTCATCGCCAAGATTTACATATGTTCCTTCTCCAAATCTAACTTGAGGCTGAAAAGTGCCCCCTATTAAAGTTTCATCATCTTCTGGGATAGGTACTCGGAGCGTAAGAGTATCATTGCTCGCATTCCAAAATCCATAAATTACTTTTCCACCAGAAACAAAGACTGTATCCAATTCAAAATCATCTGGAGGTGTCATATCAAATAAGATTGATGTTCCATTAGTTGTTTCATTTATTGTATCTCCTATATTCCCTACCAAATCAGAATATCCAATTTCGAATTCGATATATCCCTCCTCTTCAGTTCCATCCATAATTCTCCAAGAACGGAAAGGTGTCCTAGATATATTTTCAAATGTGGTGTCTGCGTCAAACCCCGCAATGAGTACTTCTTTTGTTAAAAGATCCTCATCTGAAATAAAATCAAGATAAAGCGTATCTGCAGGAATTGCTAATCCACCATCTATAACATTTGTTGATGAAAAAGAAACAGATGTTAAAGTAGGCTTTGTTCCATCAAATCGAACTGTACTGCCATCCGTTGTGGTAGAAACATCGGTCCCAAAATTTCCTGCAGTATCTCCAAATACAATATTGAATGAAACCATATCATCATTATCAGTTTCCTGGAAAGAATGTGTAAATGTCCAATCTCTATTTGCACCAGAATGAACTGCATTCTGGTTAAAGATCCAAACCTGGATGCTATCCAATCCTTCTGTGGATGAAACTATCAGGGAATCTGTATCTCCAACTTTCGCTAGGGAATCTGCAACGGCGTTATTGGTGCGTTGGGATACTATATCAAGGATGGGTAAAGTTTGGTCTATATGAATTGTTGACGTGCTGGCTGACCCTATCGTTGAATTACCTGCTTTATCCCATAATACTGCCTGAAACGTGGCATTTCCATTTTCAGTAAAATCAGCTATACTTTCAAAATCTGTTTCGGATATTGAAACGATTTTTTCCATTCCCAGGTCACTCTGATCAATATCGACTGTATCAGCTAAATTGGAATAGCTTCCTCCAAAAGAAGCCTGAAACTGAATACCGCCATCTGGTAAAGTCTCATCATTCGGTACTGGTATAACTATTTCTAATGTTTGGTTGGAAGCATTCCAATGCCCTGCTACTTCAATCCCATTTTTTGAAACCACATCCCCTAAGGTAAAATCATCCGGTGGTGTCATATCGAATAAAACCGAACTGCCATTTGTAGTACCTGAAATCGTATCACCGGGGTTTCCAACCCAATCTTCAAAGCCCATTGTGAATGGAATAAAACCCTCATCCTCAGTACCGGTCAAAACATAACTCGCATAATTAAACCCGCCCAACCAACCAGATTCGTCTGGTGAATTGCCAGCTAAAGTAATTGTAGCAGTTCTTAAGGTTTCACTGGATGTATATTGAAGAAATAATGAATCTCCGGGAATACACAAAGATGAATCATTGCTATTGTTACTGAAGAAATTCACAATAGGCAATAATGGAAAAGTACCATCAAACCGAACTTGTGAGCCATCTTGAGTTGTAATAAGAGTGTCAGATGGATTCCCAGCGGAATCTGTCATTGAAAGGGTGAAGGAAACCCAGCCATCCTCATCCGATTCGGAAAAAGTATGCGTTGTAATAAAATTTAATTCTTCCTGCTCAGGAGTTTTTTCCGTGCCGGCAAGTTCAACATTTAAATCTCTCTGATTTTCACTAATCGTAAATGATAACGTATCCACGGAGCCAATACCAGCCAAGGAATCGCCATAAACGTTATTTGTACCCATTCTGATTAAAGAAAATTCTGGCACTGTTTTATCAAATTGGACATTTGTATTATTTGTGGTTGTATCAGCATCCGGACCTATGGCACCACCCAAATCTGTATAGGTTATTAAAAAGGGGATATCACCTTCATCATTACTTTCATCCATAACATGATACCCCTGATACTTAGCCCCAGAAAGTTCATTATAACTAGATGATACACCAGCAATGGTTATAGAAATATTGTCCAATGTTTCTGATGCGGTAAATGTAACAAAAACTGAGTCTCCAACTTTTGCCCAAGAAGAATCTGGAT
>JABHKE010000172.1 GCA_018692355.1 Fidelibacterota bacterium | reverse complement strand
GTGAGTCCTACATCTTGAAGTTCTAAAGTGTGTTTCTTTTTGTTAAACGGCACACCGATGTACATGGGCGAATCATCCATCCCCGATTCATATCCAGCAGCCGTTTTTGTTTCGAATACAGGTTCATTAAATGGATTATTTGCTGGAGATGAGCCATAACTCAACAACCCCTCATTATTCCTTGAGCGATGCCACCAGCGATTCCAGCCCAAAAGGTCATCAAACGTAGCTTTCAAAAACCAATCTTCAGGATAAGTTTTGTAAACCTCCTTGACCATGATACCACCCACCGGCGGTTGGGATCGATCAAATGATTTACTGCCGTTTCCGCGATTATCATTAGGAATAAATCCCTGTTCTGTTTTACCACGGAGATGTTCGATCACATTGGAAAAAGCAAGATCTCGACTGGCCAGCCCTGTCATATAAGCCAAGAAAAAATTGTCCCAACCGAATGTGCAGAAACCACCATACTCTTCATTCCATAACCGACCGACCGTGGAAACAACACGGTCAAACTTAGGTTCATAAATGAGATTCCATGCGATACCTGCCTGGACTGCAATATATGCTTCTGCCAATTCACCAAATTTTTCTGCTTCTGATTGAAGACTAACTTTTTGGATTTCAATGGCTTTTTTTATTTCTGAAAGTGTTCGTTTTTTCCCAGTGGAGATACCTATCTCTCCATCCAGCCAAACAGCAAGATAAGGTGTTTTAACATTAATATACGGGTCATCATCCACAGGCACTGACGTGGTAAATACTTTGATGGTTTTTCCGGGACACACTGCTTTCAGTTGATTATTTTTACGAGAAAGATTACCTTGTCGATTCCACAGTATTCCAGATTCAATAATGACTTTCATACGATCATGAGGAATTGAATTTGGAGAAATTAAAATAACCAAATCTTTTCCAGCATGTGCGGTTTCAATTCTTGCATCCAGACCCTCCCATTGAATCTCCAACTGTGTGTAACTCCCATCATAAGCGTGTGGGCCGGGGCGAACGGTTTCTGAAAAATCTCCCCGTCGACCAATTAGAGCATTTGAAAGATATTGTTCTTCTAAAAAGTAATGCTGTTTGAAAGCAAGATTGATGGCAAACCCTTGTGGGAGTAATACTTGCTGTAAGACACTGGATGTATTCCAGGTATTCCATCCTTGTTGGAGTCTGTTTTGGATTCGCTGATATTCAATATATTGGTGAGGTGATTGTTGAGCGAAACCAATTGACACAAAAAATAAAAGGGTTATAATAATTTTTCTTTCTCGTTTTTTAAAATTGATAATCATGTGTTTTGAATCAAATTATTCAATGAGGTAAACTAAAAAAAACGACTAATAATAATTGGAACCACTTTTAAATCATTTCAATGTTTATACATTTCTTAAACTGAAGCCCAAGTCAATAACAAATACATTAAAACCGTGGTCCCCATGATGGCATAGGAAGCATTCTTCGCTTGGTGCCACGGCGTCATATCCACAGGTGCTGGAACCCTTTGATCACTTATAGCGATTTCCTCAACAGATTTTGGTTTTATGTAACCAATGACCAACATCACAACAACCGATGAAATAAAACTAATAAAATATCCATGAAGCCAATGAAGATCCCCATCGCCATTGGCAAAAAATACCGGAACATCTTTAATATTCACAAAAGTGAAAAATGCATAAAATGCCATACCTACAATCATCCCAATTTTAGCTGCGATGGCAGGAACATGTTTTGTACCAATCCCCAGCATAAAAATCCCAATGATGGGTACACTGTATAAACCATTCACTTTTTGGAGATATTCAAAAATAGACTGCATCTGATCTAATATTGGTGCAATCATAATGGATGCAACCGCTAGTCCAATACCAAAATATTTTCCAATTTTTACAATCTGTTCTCCAGATGCATTTTTATTAATGTAACCACTATAAAACTGGAGTGAAAACAAAGTAGAAGCACTATTCAAGGCACTGTTGAATGAACTTAAAATGGAGCCCATCAAAACAGCTGCAAATAATCCTAGTGACCAATCAGGCAGGATATGCCGAACAATTGCTCCATAAACTTGGTCTTGCTTATCAATTGTAAGATCTGTCATATGGAGTGCAATAATACCCGGCAAACAAAGCATAAGTGGCCCTACCAATTTCATAGCAGATGCAAACAATACACCTTTTTGACCTTCGGCCAAACTTTTTGCCGCCATGGCGCGCTGAACAATCACCTGGTTCGTAGACCAATAAAAGACCTGAATGAACATCATCCCGGTTAATAAGGTTGGCCATGGAACCGATACCACATTCCCATCCACATTGGTTTGAGTCATGACAGCAAGATATTCAGGATTTGTATTAAATAATATCCTCAATCCTAAGAAAAATGAGCCATCACCTAAAGCAACCAAAGCCAATACTGGAATTGCTAAACCACCAACCAAAAGTCCAACGCCATTGATGGTATCACTGACAGCCACAGATTTCAACCCCCCAAAAATAGCATATGCACTCCCGAGGGATCCAATCGTTGCCACAACAAGCCAAAGAGGAATATTCAAATCAAACATTCCGATCATTGCCAGGGAGCCTGTGTAAAGAACAACTGGAAGTAGAACAGTCACATAACCAAATAGGAATAACCCGGACACCATTGAGCGAGTAGTTTTATCAAAACGCTTTTCAAGAAATGCCGGCGTAGTGGTAAATCCACTGGCTAAATATTTTGGTAAGAAAATGAGCGCTGTAGCAATCATGGCAAAGGCTGCCAACGCTTCCCAAGCGATGCCTACCAATGCTTTATCTCCAAAAACAG
>JABHKE010000094.1 GCA_018692355.1 Fidelibacterota bacterium | reverse complement strand
TGTCAGTGAGTCAACTCCATTTTTTGCCAACTCATCATTAATGTCGAATAGGTAAGAAGGAATGCCTGCATTTGCGAGATGTCCTGCAATTTGAGCCCCCATCACACCGGCACCAAGAACGGCAACTTTTTCAATATTTTGAGACATAATTCCCTCTATCGTTCAATTATGGTTGCAATACCTTGTCCGGAACCGATACACATAGTGGCGAGTCCAGTTTTGGCATCCTGTTGTTCCATCACATTTAGCAAGGTTGTAATGATGCGTGCTCCCGAACATCCTAGCGGATGTCCCAAAGCAATAGCGCCACCATTCAAATTCACCTTTGATTTGTCCCAGCCGCCTTCTTGAAGCACGTAAAGAGATTGGGCAGAGAACGCTTCATTCAGTTCAATAACATCAATATCATTCAAGACGAGACTTGTTTTTGCCAAAACCTTTTCAGTTGCGGGTAAGGGACCCATGCCCATTCTTTTCCAATCCACGCCGGCAACAGATCGACCTTTAATAGTGGCTCGGATCTTTAGTCCATTTGCTTCCGCAAATTCTTGACTTGTAATCAATATAGCAGACGCACCTATAGAAATCGGGCTGGAAGTAGCGGGAGTAATCGTTCCATTCTCTAGAAAAGCAGGATTTAAACTTTGGATCTTTTCCAGATTTGGTTGTCTCGGACCTTCATCTTTATCAACAGTGGCTTCACCATAAACATCAATAGGAATGACCTCATTATCGAATCGACCATTCGCCCAGGCATCCAGTGCTTTGTTATGGGATTCCACTGCAAACCCTTCCTGAGCATCTCTGGAAATATTTCCCTCTTCAGCTAATGTTTCTGCTGTCTCTCCCATACCGATATAATATTCTTGTTCAGCTAATTCCGGGTGAAAATCAGGATTGAATCCACCCATAGGAACAGAGAACATATCTTCCACACCGCTGGCAATTCCAACCTCAATATCTCCCGACTCAATTTTAGTGCTAATCTGGTGGACTGCATCCATGGAAGAGCCACAGAATCTATTAACCACAGAACCACCCGTTGTCTCCGGAATATTTGCAAGAATAGCCACGCCTTTTGCCATGAGCATTCCTTGTGGTCCTTCGGGAAAAGCACATCCTAAAATTAGGTCTTCGATTTTATCGGGAGTAATCGAAGAATTTCTAGCTAACAATCCTTTTACCACTTGGGCGGCGAGATCGTCTGGGCGAATTCCAACCATATTCCCATTCTTTACGCCAATGGGTGAACGGACAGCATCAATAATGACAGATTTAGACATAATTTTTCCTTATGAACGGTTTTCACGGTAGAATAAAAAATCATTCAAATCAAAATTTTCAATTTGAATTTGAGATAATTTCCGATGCTTTTTCCCCCGCCGTGTAAAATTGGGTGCTAATTTTTTTAGTAAAGATGTTTTCATGATTGTTTTCCTTTTAGAATGGGTAATTATTTTGGGTGTACATATAGTCAGCCAAAGATTGTTTAAGAGAAATTATATCTGTGGTAAGTGTCATTCGGGACTCTAACTGGATAATCGTATCTTTGAAATTTTCAGGGATTGTTTCCATAAAAATCTTGTTCAAACAGATATTGGATAAGGATTTCACTTCCAGTAAAGATTCAGCCGTGAAAATTCGTGCAATAACTGAACTCATATATGAAATACCATTGGAAGATTGACTTTGTCTTGCACGGGAGATAACCGAACCGGAAGTATAAATGTAGGTAAAAATATCTGCTAATGCTTCGCTTAACTGTTGCTCGTGTTTCAAATCCTGGCCATATTCGCATAATGCTTCCTGGAAAACCAGGGATGCCAATCGTTTAGCTGATTCAAGTGCGAATTTTTCTGAGTGAAAAATATCTTCTGTTATGTCGGGAGTTTCTGTTGATAAGAAATCATCCATGCCTCTTAAATAATCTCGGAGTGAAATTTCTTCCATAAGGACTTTTTTCATCATATATCCAGTCACAATTGCACGGTTTATTTCATTGGTCCCTTCCCAGATTTGATTAATTCTGTCATCTCTGTAGGCCCGAGCCATTGGATATTCTTCTGTAAATCCATATCCACCATGAATTTGGAGTGCTTCATCCACAACTAGGTCTGATGTTTCGCTGCCAAACACTTTTGCCATGGATGCTTCAATTGCAAATTTTTCTGTGGCTTCGCCCATTTTTATATAATAATTCGGTTCAGATTTATCCAACTCATCTATAACTCCTTGAATAAGTCCAACTGTTCTGTATAGCATAGAATCTGCAGCATAAATTCGAACCGTCATGTCAGAAATCTTCCCTTTCATAGCATCAAATTGTGCAATCGGTTGCCCAAATTGTCGTCGGTTCTTTGCATAACTAATGGCATGCTCAAGTCCTAGTTTAGAACCACCAATACAGGCAGCTGCTAATTTATATCGACCTACATTTAATGCATTAAATGCAATGGTAGCACCTTTCCCTATTTTAAAAAGAAGATTCTCAGCCGGAACTATAGCATTAGTGAATTTTAAAGGCGTGGTAGATGATCCTTTCATTCCCATTTTCTTTTCTTCTGCGCCTACATCAAATCCTTCTGTATCTCGATCGATTATAAATCCTGAAAATTTATCCCCATCTACCTGTGCAAGAACCGTAAAAACATTCGCCCAACTACCATTACTGATAAACTGTTTGTCTCCATTTAAAATATAATGTTTCCCATCTTCTGATAAGTAGGCGGTAGTTTTACCTGAAAGTGCATCAGATCCTGCACCAGGTTCTGTTAAAGCATAAGCATTAACCCATTCACCTGTCATCATTTTGGGAAGATATTTTTCTTTTTGTGCGGGGGTTCCATAGAAAACAATTCCCATACTTCCAATTCCTGTCTGAACAGAAAAGGTGCAAGAAAATGATGGAGATCCACCACGAGCCATGCCCTCCGTAACAATACAAGATGTGATTTTATCCAGTTCAGTTCCGCCGTATTCTTCAGGTGTATCCACGCCAATTAATCCCAATTCACCCATTTCTCGAAGGAGTCCTAAACTTAATTCTTTATCCAATTTATCAATGGCTTCGGCATTTGGTAATATTCGGTCTCTTGCAAATTCCTGTACCATTGCATCAATATCTTGATGATCTTCGGTAAAACTTTCACGGCAAAATACTTTTGTATCATTAACAGGAGAGGTGAGCCATTGCCCACCGAATTTTATTTTGAGTTCTTTTCTATCCGTCATTATGTATTCCTATTATTTTTTACTCCAGCAAGAATAAATTCTGAAATAGTATGAATATATTCATGTGCTTCTACTCCAGATTTATTAAAGAGAGTAAACCAGTTGATTCCTTCAATATTAATTAAGATAGAAAGAGCCGTGATTTGTGGGTCTACCTTTTTGAATTCGCCAGATTTCACACCTTTCTCAATAATTGTTACAATGTATTTTAAAAATTCTGAATAAACCTTTTGAAGTTTATCATTAAAATCAGAATCTCTTCCACTCAAAGACCAGAATTCAACTAGTATTTTAAAAGCAGCTGGATCTCTGTCAAACTGTTTCATAAAGTAATCAAAAAGACCTTTCAATTGTGCAGAAGCAGTAGAATGCTTCTCAAGGTTTTCAATAAACCCTGAATTATAATTTTTGACCCAATGATCCACTAATGACAAATATACTTCTTTCTTTGATTTGTAATACCAATATATGGCGCCCTTTGAAAGTTTGGATGATTGGACAATATCGTCCATGCGACTTCGTTCGTATCCCTTCTCTACAATGACGGATAGTGCAGCTTTTAAGATCTGCTCTTTTCGTTTATCTTGTTTCTCTTGTTTCATAAATAGACTGACTGGTCGGTATATATTAATGTAAAACTAGACTAGAAAGCAATTTAATTATTGGATTAGTTGTTTAAAGATTTGACTAATAAATCACAAATTATTATTCATTCAAGCGACCTAAACGACGATATTTTTCTTTGTATTTTTCCCAAAGATTTTTTTGTCTGTCGCTCAAGTCCACTTCTCGTCCCTGAATAAAGGCTTTTGTGGGATTGGTAGTCTGGATGAGGGGGTGTGCGTCTGCGATAAAGAAAGTTGCATCTTTACCCGGCTCTAACGACCCAACTTGTTCTTCAATACCTAAAATTTCAGCTGCCGATAAGGTTATAGCACGCATGGCCTCACTTTTAGGGAGTCCCCAGGCGGCTGCGCGCATAGCCTCATTGGGAAGTGTCCTCACATGTCCATCAAAGGGGTAACCTGGGTCGGTCGAGATACAAAATCGAACACCTGCTTCATGGAGCATTGCTGGAACTTTATACGGCGTATGGATAGGCTCATACCTACGCCGTGGTGTTGTTTGTACATTCAAAAGAATAACTGGAATATTATGTTTCACTAGCAATTCAGGATTTCTCCAAGCATCCCACCCACCAACAATGACAATATTGAAACCATGTTTATTTGACCATTTTACCGCTGCTTCAATTTGGCGTATATAATTTGCACGAACATGAATGGGCTCTTTATGAATAATAAAAGGTACCATAGATTCAAGCCGAAGGTCGGATTGCTGTTTTTGTTCTGCTTTTCGCTCTCTTACAGTTCTTCGTTGATGATAAGCCCGCACATCTCGTACAAGTCTATCAATTTCACGAATAGCTTTATTATATACATCACGTTGGTCTTTTTCTTTCTTTTTAGCATCTTTACTAAGATTAAGATGCATATTTGGCCAATTTAGATTCAGTGCTGTTGGGTGTTTTAATGTGGCATCTTCCCAGGTCCAGCCATCCAGCATCATGACTGATGATTGACCTGAAATTCGTCCAGATGATGGGGCAGAATTAACAATGAGTACCCCGTT
>JABHKE010000149.1 GCA_018692355.1 Fidelibacterota bacterium | reverse complement strand
CTATTATTACAATGGCTTCATTCACTTTCGCAGATGATGTCACTGATATAAGCAATTTTATTGAAAGACATTGGCAGTTGCAAAATGATAAAAAATGGAGTGAATTTGTATCTACACTTCATTCTGATGGTACGATGAATGGTGATTCTAATGGTTCCTTTTGGTATCATCGAGATGCAACCGTTAAAGCAGTAACAAAAAATCAGGATGCAAGTAATAAATTTGATTTTAATCCTAGATATATAGAAGTTGATGTATTAGAAAAAGATAAATATGCTGTTGCATATTATTATTTGGTGGGATCCTATACAATCCGAGGAGTTACTAAAAGTAATTATAGAACAAGAGTATGTATGGTCTTAGTTAAGGAAAATGGAGATTGGAAAGTGAAGTCTGGTGATTATACACCATTACATAGTGGTAGCGGAATTCCTGACTAGTTTATATATTTTTTGATACAATAAGCCCCGCATTCGTGGGGTTTTTTGTTTGTAAGATGTTGAGTAGATTTTAATAATGGTGAATATCATTGTTGAAACATAAACACGTTCAATAACAATATTGAAATTTTAACTTAGATAACTAAAAAGATATATATAATGCCTACAAAATTAAATTCACCAACAATCATTGAACTGAACAAAAATATTCATTTCCAACGAGAGAGAAATAATAATTAGAATTATTATTTCAGTATTAGTAGCTATACTTATTTTGTGCTGCAAAAGTAGTGTAGATCAAAATAATACTAGTCAAGAAAGTCAACTGATAGGAACAATACTAGACTTACCATCTAGATCTAGTAATTCATATTCCGGAACAGAATTAATCCAATTATTGACTCCCTTAGGATTGAGAGAACGGGAAGAAATAATTTATTCAGAAATTCTGTCTGGCAATATTCCATACTTTTTACGTCAATTAACCCCAATATCTTTAGATATAGAGTTAAATGGACTTTCTTATAGCCTAAGTTTTTATGTAACGACTGATTATATGGCATTAGGAAGTAATGATGATTATTTCATCATGCCCATGACCCCAATCATTGCACAAGATATTGCCAATTCTCTTGGATTAAGTCTTATAACCAAAAAAATGGTAGATCATATTTGGCAACACTCAGAATTGAAACTTCCACCCACTCCAATTCCTCCAAACCCGGAAATGATTACAATTCCAGTTTTTGCTGACCATAATGAAATTATTAGCGCTCAACGATTGGAAGCGTTAGTTCTTTTTCCATTAGGATCCTTAGTTGCTGGACATAAAAAAGATGTTGTTATATCGAATCGAATATTGGAAAACCAAAATAAAGTCGTCATCTATGGCTGGCACCAAAGCAATGGACAAGTTATACAACCTTTATACTCAGGACATGTTAACTGGTATGCAGATTACAGCCATGGAATTCGCTTTGCTCTTGATAAGTGTATATTAAACGGAGAAGTAACAAATTTGAGTGATATTTTGAATGATCCTGATCTCTATCATTTATTAAGCGATGAAGATGTACCTATGATTATGACAAACTACCCTGTGGATAAATTGTCCTATCCTTAATTTGATATTTTATGATTAATTTAGCCTTATGAACTTTCTCCTTTTCAACATCATCAACAACGCCTTTAACCTACTGCAAATGTTGATTATGGCCCGCGTTTTTCTCAGTTGGATTTCCCATGATCCTTACAACCAGTTCATACAACTTCTATACCAGATTACAGAACCCATTTTAAAACCAATAAGAGAAATATTGCCTATGCAAAGTATGGGAGTTGACTTTTCTCCAATTGCGGCATTTTTCTTGTTAGGATTTGTAAAAAAGCTATTATTAACGGCAGTATAATTGATGTATAATAAAATTATTTTGGACATCATACCTCCTACTCTATTCGGTTTGATGTTGTTTTTCGTATTATTAACACCTGTCCTTGCCATTGAAAATAATTTAACACTTGATATGATTGATTCATTTGAAAAGGATCAACCGCAGGATAAATGGTTTGCCATAGATAAAGTGCAGCATTTCTCTTATAGTTGTCTAGTTTCCTTGGGCATTCAATATGTCCTGGTCAATAAAATGGGAAAGGATGAGACGTCAGCCTTACCTGTTTCTCTGGGGATGAGTTTTACAGCCGGTATCACTAAGGAGATCCAGGACAGTAAAAGTAAGAATGGCTTTTTTAGCCGAAAGGATCTAATTGCGAATACTATGGGCATCATATTTAGTGTGATCATCATCTCATTGCCCAGTTCCAATTAATACTCATGATAAATTTAACCTGGAGAAAACTTTGAAAAATAAACCAAGTCGAAATGATACTTGCCATTGTGGAAGTGGAAAAAAACTCAAAAACTGCCACGGAAAAACCATTGAAAGATCTTCTCAAACATGGATTATTGGTGCAGTTATTTTCCTATTACTACTTTGGTTTTTATTTTTTGAAACAACACCCCCCGCAGAAACTACAAGTTATTCACCAGCACCTCTTATTCCTAAAAAACCAAATCTAACATCAACAGCACCAGGGCCCGCACCGCCGGGAAAAGTTTGGTCCGTAGAACACGGTCATTGGCATAATGCACCTTTGGCACCCTCAACTCTTCCTTCTCAGTCTAAAACTTCTGAACCAAAACCCCAACCTAAAGGCGATCCACCACCGGGAAAGGTTTGGTCGCCAGAGCATGGCCATTGGCATGATCAAAACTGATTAACCCATGCTCTTAACTATTCTTCTATTCCAGGTTACTGGAAAAAAAGAAAATCGTGGCTCTAGATAAACAAAAAGCATTTTTATTTAAACAAATTGAAATCATTACTATGGTTTTAACTAAACTATATTTTTTGACGGAAGCGCTTGATTATTTTGGACATGACACAGGATTAAAAGATGAAGATACAAATGATGATGCTGTAAAATATGAATTGTGGCGAAAGGGAATATCATTAGACAATTTTCAGAAAGATAAATTATGTGTATGTTTTTTCAAAGATCGATTAAATCATCATAGCCGGTTCCAACCTCAAATAAAAAGGATATTTAAAGGAGGCATGAAAGAGAATCCATTTGTCCATATTCAAATAAAAGATTGGGCAGATCATAAAGAAATATTTACAAAATGGTATTTTGAAAAATTCGATACGTCCACTCTGTCACGGGATTCAGGAATTGATAAGATTTTAGACATTGATCAGTCAGTAATTATTGATAGTATGACTATCAACCCCAAACCACTCATGGAAGAAGGGAATCGTATTTGGGTAACGTACAAGTTCAATGATGTCTATACTCTACCAAATATTAAACAATTGACAGACTATCGATACGTTGACATCAGTGATTATAGGAAAGAGGCGCATCGCGTATGATGGGTAAATGGGAAACCGAATAAGCAGCACCATTGATCATTTTGTTTTTAACAAACACCAACGGTGACTAAAATAATATAATACTGTTAATGGAATGAATTAGAATCCCAGTTATTGTTCATTAAAAAAGATTAATTTTTCATCAAACTTTATATTTAATTTGAGAGATGATTTCTGAACCGAAAAAGATCATGGTGGCGTTGGTTGCCCGTGGAGATGAAAAGTCAGTTATAGAACAGGCAGTTATCCTTGCAAATAAATTTGAAGCCCAATTAATAGCAATCCATGTCCATCAACCAGTTCTGAGTCAACCCAAGGGAGATTCAGAATTGAATGTGACTGAGGGAATTATTCGTAATCGTTTTACAGAATATGGTTTTGAACAGATTGTTAATGATCTTGAAATCATTATCACGAAAGGTGAAAATATAGCCGAAAAAATTCAAGAGCATATCAACGATATTGATATGCTGGTAGTAGGCCATAAAAAAATGGGGGGTTTTATTGCCAGCATCATGGATTCGGTTGATGAAGGTATCAGTAACCTTATCTCCTGCCCGGTTTTGGTTGTACAAAAAAATTAATAGCAATTTATTTTTTTAATTAAATAGGATAATATTTTGGAACACGCAGTCGAACATTCCAGCGCTTTAATACCAATCCTCGTTTTTCTAGTCGTTTATGCTGGGATTACGTTTGAATTAGTTAATAAAGCTGCTGCTGTATTAACTGGTGTTGGCGTTCTAGTCGTTTTGAAAGTGACCACCGAGCACCATGCTGTGGGATATATTGATTTTGAAACATTAATGCTACTGACCGGCATGATGATTATAGTTAGCTTAATAAAAGAGTCAGGGTTTTTTACCATTGTTTCAGTAAAAATTGCTGAGATAACAAAAGGAAGTCCCGTTAAGATCCTTGTCCTTTTCTCTATTGTTACAGCTATCATGTCCGCATTCCTGGATAATGTCACAACGGTGCTGATTATTATTCCCATCATTATTGAGCTGACACGAGGAATGGGTCTTGACCCAAAAAATTATGTTTTAAGTCAGGCACTCATATCGAATATAGGTGGTGCTGCAACTCTGATAGGTGATCCACCAAATGTGATTATTGGCTCCAAGGTCGGGTTAACGTTTAATCAATTTATTGTCAATATGACGCCAGCAGTTATTCCTGCCTTTTTTTTGGCTTTAGCCTATATCTGGTTTATTAATCGAGTAGAGTTCAAGCCAATCAATACCAATCTAACAAAACTGGTGTCTGTCCAACTTCTACTACAAAAGATCCGATTTGAATTCGCGAACATCAGGATTGATAAAACCCTTATGATCAAAAGTCTATCGTGTCTGATTTTAGCCATTATGCTTTTTATCACCCAAACCATGACAGGGCTTGCTCCTGGTGTTGTTGCATTAGGAATGTCAATGGTACTGCTCCTCATTTCTAATGCAAATGTAGAACATGTATTGGAAGAGGTAGAGTGGAGTACCTTGTTATTTTTCACAGGTTTATTCATCCTTGTGGGAGTACTAGAAGAATATGGTGTAATCGAGTGGATCGCCCATAACGTTTTTATGAATATTGGGGATGATCCTTATGTTATAGTATTAACGGTCTTGTGGGTGTCTGGGATCATTTCAGGATTTCTTGACAATATCCCTTTTACGATCACAATGATTCCAATTATTCACCTGATGCTTGAAAGCAATCCAATTCCCAATGATATCTTGTGGTGGGCTTTGGCTTTGGGCGCATGCTTTGGCGGTAATATTACCATGATAGGTGCATCAGCAAATATTGTATCAGTTGGTATTGCAAAAAAATATGGTGTAGAAATATCATTTATTGATTTTATGAAAAAAGGGATTATTGTAACCTTTATCTCTCTCATTGTTGCATCCATTTATCTCATAATTTTTTTAAAGGTGTCCTTATGAGTTCAAAAGATCAATTGATCCTAGATACCCTGTTCAGGGATATGGTGAAATTCTATTCGTCATCTCAGACTAGCCTGGTAACACTAGATGCTATTATTGAATCCATTAATGACCTTGAGTGTGATGATGAGATGTTTGCCCCCCAATTGAAAGAGGTTTGTTCAATCATTACCAGCAGTCAGCCTAGGATGTTTCCAATCGATAACCTCATTATTCTTTTTGAAAAAGAATTGGAAAACAATGACTATTTCAAAGATAAGGACTTGACTACTAAAAAATCGGGAACGATTGAGATAATAAAAAACCTTAGCACGCGGCTTGAGCATGATATGAGCGAACTAGCTAAGCAAGGACTGGAACATATTGAAGATGGAGATTTTATTGTTCTTCATGCTGTGGAAGAGCCTGTAGAACTGCTCATCCCGGAAGCTAAAAAAATGGGTAAGGAATTTGAAGTGCTGATCCTGAGACAGGAGTCTGTCAAGACCGAACAAGTAGTGAATGTTATGGAAAAGAATCAAATTAAATATACGGTGATTCCAGAGTGGGATCTCATTCATTTCTTTGATAAGGTCAATAAATTGTTCATTGGTGCCTATGCTATCACCACTGATGGAAAATTTGTTAGTGATAGTGGCACATCGAATATTGTAAGTGAATGCCATATTCATCAATTACCAATCTACCTTTTTGCGCCTGTTTTAGAAATTACACCTACCTTTTCACGGGACCAGAATATTTACCTGAAAGAAGAATCTGAAACTGCTGGTGGCGTAAATTTTACACTTATTTCCCATTCCAGTGATATTGTATCTTTGGATCTGGTGGATCATATTATTACGGATCAGGGTGAGGTCAACCAGGAGACTATAGCAGAACACTGTACAGTTTAAATTCTCATTTCAAATTGATAATACACTTATATTAAGAATAACAAAATGTCGAAAAAGGAATCAATATCATGAAAAATATCACATACCTAATTCTTACATCTCTTTTTTCTATTAACCTAGTTTTTGCAGGCTGTGGATCTTGTAAAGTTTCCAAAAATAAAGCTGCCATCATTGGCGATCATAATTTCGTAACCACCATTGCAGAGAATGGTGCTGTTAGCGGATTGGTTAAAACTTCCTGTGGAATGTGTAATTTTACCATGAAAAACCAAAAAGAGTGTAATCTGGCAATTCAAATTGGTGAAAAATCTTATTTGGTCCAGGGAACAAAAATGGCAGAACTTGGTGATCCACATGCAAAAGATGGCATGTGCAATGCAGTTCGTGTAGCAAACGTTGTTGGCAATGTGAAGGATGATATTTTCTTAGCAGATTCCTTTGAGCTTCATAAAAAATTAGATAAAAACTAATAATAAGGATCAATCAAGAAAGATAAAGCATCCTGCTCTACTATTTAGTTTAGGGCTTGTTGTCGGCTTGATAGCTACTGTCAGTTTGCTAATATAACCTTGATCCTAGACTGACTCTAATCCAGATAAAAATTCTGTAACACCTTTCGTGTCTGACTGATAAATACATCGGTTAACTTTTGATTTAATCTGATAATCGTATAAAGGATCATAATACACATTCAGCAATTGTTTGATCCAAGCCTCATGTCTATAATTTTCCTGATCCAGAAACGCTCGATCCATTTTATTCCTTATTTTGCGAAAATTATCACCACCCAATCGTTTTTGTATTTTCATTAAGGATGATCGCAAAGAAAGTAAAAGATCTGTCTTTGAAATGCCATCTTCTAATGGGGTCAGGATATAGTCATCTATGATGTTTTGGATACGTTCTTCTAATGAGATTTTTATGAATACCATTTCTGAATTCTGCATTCGATGAAACCAGGCATTAGGGATTGCAACCTTCCCGATTGTTCTGCTTTCATCTTCCAAAAATAAGGTTTGATGATCATGGCAGATATAATCAATTGCTAATCTGTTTTCAAAATCTATTGGCGAAGGTTGATGTGAAAGAAATCCACCGAACGCAGACCCACGATGTTCCGCATGGTGTTCCAGATCAATAGAAGACTCCAATTGATTCAGAATGACAGTTTTACCTGTCCCTGTCCTCCCGCCTAAGACGATCCATCGTTTTTTATCATCCTTTACAGAATCCAACGTTTCTAGAGAAGTTTGCCTGAGTGCTTTGTACCCACCGGTAACAATGGGTACCTTTACTCCAATATCATCTAACCAATCTTGTGCAATATTGGATCGCTGTCCCCCTCGCATACAATACATCCAGGTTGATGGATTTTTATCGATAAATTTTTTCCAGACAGAAACTCTGAGCTCCTTATGATCACCCGATATCATTCGATGGCCTAATTCGACAGCAGCAGCATTCCCATGATGTTTATAGGTTTTGCCAACTTCAGCACGCTCGTCATTATTTAGAATAGGAAGATTAACACTCTGTGGAAAAGTTCCCTTGGCAAATTCTATTGGTGATCGGAGGTCAATAAAGGGTGTTTTGTTCTTTAATAATTCAAGATAAACATTCATGTGAGTCAAATAGCAATACCTAAATGGTTCCCTTCTCTCGTTTTAAATTGAAAAATTCTTGAAGGATTGCGATACACTTATCTTCTTCCACACCACCTTTTACCGCTGTCCGGCTGTCTAAGCGCCTATCGCCGCATAATTGATACAAAGATCCACAACACCCTTTTTCTTCGTCATAAGCCCCAAATATGAGGTTTGAAACACGGGAATTGATGATTGCACCTGCGCACATGGAGCAAGGTTCCTTTGTCACATATATAGTACAATCCGATAAACGCCAATCTTCTAATGTACTTGAGGCTGCGGTAATCGCAAGAATTTCCGCATGAGCCGTAGGATCATTTAACCGCTCTCGCTGATTATAACCCCGGCCAATAATTTTATTATTTTTTACGACAATTGCCCCCACAGGGACTTCTCCTTCCGAGAATGCTTTTTGAGCAAGACGAATAGATTCCTTCATCCAGTCTTTATGATTTTTTCTGGATGGGAATAGATCTTTCCGATCTGACATTTATGAATTCTGGAGTTGGTCCTGGAGCGCAGCGAGATGGGCGGCCAAAGCTGTTCTGCCCGTGACGGTCGTATAATCTTCATCTACTATTGTTGAAGATCCACTATCTGTATATATCTTATTGATGGAATCTTGACAGTTCTCAAAAAAACCTAATCGAAATTCTGAAATTGCAAGGATTAATCGAACATCTAAATAATTTATTTTTTTATTATGGCTGAACTCCCAGTCCTGATCCAATATTGGATTTTGTTTTCCAAAAAAGATGTTACAGCTTGTTCGTGCCTCTATATTCTTCCCAAGGGCATTATAGGCAAAGCTTAATCCGGCATAAAAATCCAGGATATTCGAAAAAGATGTATCCATGGCAAGGAATTTTTCAAAATAATGGACGGATGAATCTGCCTGGCGTAAGTGGCCCATGGTCCAACCCATCCCATTGTAGGAATCATCATAGAGTGAATCTTTTTTGATGGCATCACCAAACCATTCTCTTGCATCAAGAAAATTATGTTCTTCGTACATGACCCATCCATAATCAGCCAATTCCTCTTCCGTAGCAATAATATTTCCACGGCAGTTTGGGATAAAGACGAGGCAAAAACCCAACCCTAGAGTGACAAATGAATTTTTTAAAATATTCATCATTTGAGTAACATCATTTTCTTATTCTTGATAATTCCGGTTTTTGTCGTCAATTGTACAAAATAAACACCCGTTGACATGGGTTGTCCAAATTCATTCTGCCCATTCCATTGTACAGTAAATTGACCAACTTGGTCTTTATCGTGGATCAGTGTTTTAACATGTTGACCTAATAGATTGTAAATGGTGATTGACACATTCTGACTTAGACCTTCCATCAAACCGATGTCATACATGATGGTAGTAATTGGGTTAAATGGATTCGGGTAATTCTGGTGAATATTCGTTTCTTCAGGGACAATGATTGTTTTTGGTCCTAATTTGAAATACCCAGTTTTCTCCGAGAAGGTAAAAATTTCACCATCTATTAAGATTGATGGCAGTTCTTCCCAGGTGACGCCATTTTTCCTTCTATAAATAGCCAAATCATCACGTTGACTACCAAATCGGACTTCAATAGGTTTGCCAAATTCAAAAAACTCATCACCCAAGACATAAGATGCCTGATCATTAAAATCGTCGGCAAACAAGGAAGAATCCACTATGATAAATGACTGATCATAAGACACGGATCCAGGATCACCTGCCACTGAAAATCGTCCATCTACGCTACGTCCAAACCAGCGACTCGCTTCCCTTGCAGCAGCCAATGCTATTAATTCGGTAACTACGGTATCTCCTACATCCGCAATAGCAAGGACATCAATTGAATAATTTCCTGCAGTACTAAAATTAAAATCTCCTGCCCAAGTAAAAGCAGCAATAGTGTCTAGATCAATATCCTCATTTTGAACTTCCAGAGAAATAAATTTTGTTTTTGAAACTGTATCAGTAACGATCACTTGTAAATAATTGGAAAAAGCATTATTCTGAACGACTGCCACCTTAATTTCCGGCCGGGGTACTCTTATAACATCCAAGATAAAAGTAGCTGTGTCAGAAGCTTCATCATTATCAGTAACAATCACTTTGATTGTTGCGTCCTGCGACCAGAGTTTCTCAGGCAAAAACAATACTGAATCACCAACATCATTCGATAAAAAAGTCGATGGTGAAATGGATATTTTATCTTCGTTTGTAGTGGCCGAAATGGTAAATGTGAGATCTGTATCATCAATATCTGTCGTAAAGGCACCAAATTTCAAATAAATAGAATCATTTTCTGTTACTTCAATCAAAGGTATTTCTGAAATAATGGGGGCATCATTTTTGGGTAGAACGGTGACTATTACTGTATCACGATCTTCCGCACCATATGGATCCTGGGCAATAAAAATTATACGATGATCTGAACCGTAATAATTCGAATCACTATTAAAGTAGGCCCAACTTTCACCGGAAGATATTGTATTAATCGTTACAGACAATAATGGATTGGACATATTATTTCTTGTGTTGATTTGGTTGGTTGTTCTCCTAGAAATAACAGGAGATTTCATTCCTTTTGGATTAAGGTCAAAACCTAGATATTCTCTCAAGAGGCTTGAATGAACATTCCAAGGTGTCCCGGGACCAACAATGACACGACCCAATGGAAAATCTTCATCCAATTGTGTTGTATCTAAAATGATGGCTTGCCACGTGATTTCAGTTGAATCATTATTATCAACATCTTCTAGGTAACTTGTGAGATTAATCTTTACAGTTGCTGTATCGTCTTCTACCCATTCAAGATTATTATCGGGTGATAAAATATCCACGACTGGTGTATCATTTACAGCCGAAACAATCAATGGTAATTTGAATGTATCTGCAAATGCATAGGCATCAGTGGCAATAACCTGGATTTCATAGGTTCCGGTATCATTCTGGGTGGGCGTCCAAGTTAGAACTCCTGAAGAATCAATTTTAACGGAATCTGTAGCTACACTCCCCACTAATCTAGTAGTGATGGCTTTGTATGTAAATGAATCACCCTGCATCACAAACAAATCAGGGTCTGTTAGGGCAATGGTGTCGGTCCAAGAAATATCTTCATCCAATGCAGCATCAATTAATGTTGCGATGGTTGGTTTTGTATTATAACGAAATAAAGTATCTGTAACTAATGTATCAGAAATATTACCCGCAACATCGATGCCACGAACATGCCCTCTATATTTTTCATTATGTTCAAGATATTTTTCATTAAAATCAGTGTATTCTAAAGGCACATTTGGGAGAGCAACCTCTTCCCAACCATAAAAGTTATTCGGTTCGGTTCCTTCACTTTCAACCTTTTCAAATGCGAGTTCATACTTATCAATACCGGAAGCATCATCCCCTTCATCTACGAATTCAGACCATTGAATCGATAAGGTGTCATTAGAATAAAGATTGTTAGGTATTAAGGGGGTATCAGTAAACATATTCCCGCCATTAATTTGTCCCACAACCGGCGCAACTGGATCATAAACTAATTTTTGAGTACTTGCAGTACTATGGGTCAGGTTACCATTACGGTCTGTAATACTTGCGCGGATTTCTAATGAATCACCCAAGATAAGAGCTGAATTTGGAGACATAGCAGCTTCAATTTCTACAATTGTTCGGTAAAATATTTCGTCAACACCAGCCTGAGTTAAACTATCTTGAGTGCCAACTGTTACCCAAGCCACACCGCGAGTAAGATTATAAAATTGAATTTTTGTATAACCGCCCAAAAATAATGTAGAATCTTCAGAGTTCGCTTGAATCGGAATCACAAACCCAACTGAATCTGTTTTGCCATTGATCCACCCCTGAACCGCATTATTGCCAAAAACTGTAGTAGCGCCCACGGCAAAATCCGCTGGATGTTTATTGTCCACCTGGAATAAGGTATTATTTGTAAAATTTGTTACATCATTGTTCGATCTATCTTTGGCAACTAAAGTTATATTCAATGGACCATCATTATGGACAGTATCCTGTAATGTAATTTGGAATACCCATACAGAATCGCCATTTGAACTTGACTGAGCAATCACACCGTTAACAGAATTGCCTGTTGTTCCAGCATAGGTGTAATTCAAAGAAGGAATTGGGTCATACACAATGATAGGTTCGTTCATTTGAACTGTAACTTGAATAACATCATCACCAATACCGACATTGCCTACTGAATCTTCCTGGGAAATATTTATATAAGAGAAGTCAGCTATTGTGACAGTATTATCCACATATAGTGTATCCGTTATTATTGTTGTATCGAGAGTATTTGTCGCCAGATCCATAGCAGTGATGGAAACACCAACATTCCCTTGGTTTTCGCCGCCTGTTGGGGCCTGAATCGACAGTGTCCAAATGGATGCATCGTTTTCCGAAGAAATAGTCATTGATGAATCGGGTATATCATTAAAATTTCCGGCAAAGTCTAGGGAAATCGTAGGTGCTGGCAAGACAGGTTCATTAAAAGTTGCTGTAATGGTCACAGTAGAATCCCCAGTCACAAATAATTGACTGAAGGTAACAGTCGCAGATGATCCCGTGGTATCATAGTTTACATTCGCGACCGTATCTAAACCTATATTTCCTGCTGTATCAACGCTTGTATAAATAATGTCGTAAATCGTTCCTTCAGTTAATGCAAAATTTGTATCCGCAAAAGCACTAGGGGCATGTTCACCTTCTTCCAATTCAATACCTTCCAGAATAGCAGTAACATTATCCCCCGGTCCAGATATTTTTTCAAATACTACGGAGCCAGAATCAATTGTTTCTGAAAGTGTCCATCCAAATTTATTTAAAACATTTATAGATGTATCTGTATCTACATAAAATGATGAGAACACTGGTGTTGTATTATCAACTCTCAATACAGATAATCCTGTAATACTATCAACGGGGACTGTATTACCAGCTAAATCTGAAGCATTAAGTGTTAAAGCAATTACCCCATCAATTGCTTCCAAGCCACTGGTGTTTAATGGAATAGTGTAACTCCAGACTGAATCACTTAAAATAACACCATCTATAATGCCTCCATTAGTTAATGCTTGACCTGTCAAATCATTCGATGTTCCTTCAGGATAATCCACATCAATTGTGGGAGGGTTCGTGGCATCATCCATTATTTCACTAAATTGAAATGTTGCCACAGTTTCCTCATCCCCAGACCTTACCAGTGAATCTCCATCAAAGACAATTTCTGCAGTTGGGATATCAAGGTCTATTATGACTTCTAAGTCTGGCCCTTGTCTTTTATTTCCTGCTGTATCGCTGGCAACCGAGAAAAATGTATAAATACCTGAGTCCAGGGCCGATGTTGTAAAGGTAAGCGATTCTGATGAAACAAATTCTGTACTAACAAGTGTTGGATCAGCTGCATCATCTATATAATAATACAATGAAGCTAAATCACCTTCCAAAATACCTGTAACTGTGAATTCCGGAGTTGCCACATTTGTCAAATTATCCGTAGAACTTTGTCCAACATCGGAAGAGACAACTAAATCAGCAGCACTGGGCACATCTGGCGGTGACACATCAACAATCAAAGATAAAGCAGAACTGGTATCTGAAACATTTCCTGCAGAATCCAAAATCACATAGGTAAATGAATAAGTACCTGCACCAAGGGAAGATCCTGTTTGAATTGTATCTAGGACAATTTGGCTCATCCGCATTTCCTTGCTTACTTGATCACCGGTTCCAGGATCATAAAACAATCTAATCGAATCAAGATCCGATGGGAGAGCAACTAATTCAAATCTCGGCGATCTAATATTTGTTATATCGTCACTACCGGAAAACCCCGCATCATCTTCAAGCAATAAATCTGGCGGTCTGGATGATATAGTTGGGGGTTGTGTGTCAATACGAATTTCATGTGCTAAAGATACAAGATCTGCATTCTTAGTAAGTGGAGCAAAATCTGATAGATTACCGGCAATATCTTGAATCTTTATTGAGATAGCATGAGTATTATCACTCAGACTATCTGCGGTAAATAACATGGTCGTAGCATCCGCTTTTAAACGCTGGTTCAAAGCTCCATCAACATAGAGGAATGCTGAGTCATTTACTATAAGGTTCTGGGCTTCTATTTCAGGAGTAAAGTCATTTGTTAAATTATCGTTATCTAAGGTTCCTAGATCAGAAGACGTAGACAGGTAGGAGCGAACACTTGCCACATCGGGAGCATCTAGATCTACAATAACATCTAGCCCACCAGATGCTAGTGATTGATTACCCGCAATATCTTTTGTATAAGCAGTATAGGTACTCGTCACAGCATTATATACTGTTGGATTTGATGATGTACCTGCTAATAATTCTTCTGAAACCACTTCATCATCACCGTTAACAATATAGAGACTATCACCTGCAGTAAGCCCCGTTACATTGAATGCAATCGTAGTTAAATTGGTTATATCATCTGTTGTTGAGACACCCGAATCATAGCCTGCTATTAAATTAGGGTTACCAGGTTGATCCGATCCCGACACATCAATTGTTACTTCAAGCCCACCACTTTCATCAGAAACATTTCCAGCGGAGTCAACCAGCACAGCTGAAAAAGTATAATCATTTTCAGATAGAGTAGTTGGAGCCTGGAAATAACCATATTGAAATCCGTTATCTGGTTTTCTAAAACCACCAACTAATACATCAGATGCTCCGATATTATAAAATAAACGAACAGAGTCCCTATCCGTACTTGAAGTCCAAACCAAAAATGTTGGTTGCTGAACATTCGTAATATCATCATTATCCAAGAAACCTGAGTCATCACTCGCTACCAAGTTAGGTACGCTTGACGCTGAACTTGCTTCAGTATCAATGCGAATATTAATTGGAGCAGAATGAATTGACGTATTTCCAGCTGGGTCTTTTGAAACAACCCTTACTTCATATGCCAATTCTTGATGAGCCAAGGTGGATAGTACTAAGCTTAAAGCACCTGAAATAGGGACTCCTCCTTTTGAACCATCTTGCAAATCGATTTGAACTCCATCAACATAAAAGAAGATTGAATCACCTACTGCATCTTGAGTATCGTCAGCCACACCGGGCTGTAATCCAGTAATTTGGAATTCAGGAGTTTGATCATTTGTGAGGTTATCACTACTACTTACACCAGAGTCAGAGCCATCTACTAAATCCAGTGCAACGTTTGATATATCTGTCGCAGTCTTGTCAAATGTAACAGAAGTCCCATCCAAGGTAGCCGTTACATCAACGCCTGAATTAGCGGCTAAATCTTCAAAAGAGATTGAGAATGCGACCTCTCCTTCTGTATCTCCTGCTTGCATAATATAAGTTCCCGACCAATCAGATGCAGAAGCACCTTGAGTCGCAGCAAAAGCAGCTCCTGAACCAATAGTAAACATTGGAGCACTCTTAAGGTCTTCACTTGCTTCAATGCTAAGGGTAAGGGTATTCTCTGTTTTGGCAGCTTGGTTACTATAAATATTATCTGATACAATGGTGACAGCATCTAAAGTTGGAACGGTTTTGTCAAACCTAACAGCAGAGCCATCAGTAGTTACAATTGTTGTTGCCACACTGTTTCCAGCATAATCCATAAAGTCAACCTGTATAGCTTGATCACCTTCTGTATCCATATTTTGCATGGTATATGTTCCAGACCAGCTAGCGTTTGTACCACCTGCTTCTTCAGTAATAGTAGTCTCCCCTGCAATCGAGAAAGTTGGTTGTTGCAGAACTTCATTTGCAACTAATTCTAAAGTGAGTACATCACCTACCTTAGCTAGAGTTAGGTCGTTTGCATTACTTGATGTTAAAATTAAGGTAGTTACGCCAGGTGTAGTTTTATCAAACGTAATACTCGTTCCATCCGATGTCTCATCAAGTACGTCTGAATCGTATCCATTTAAATCTCGCGCTAAAATCGTAAAAGGAACTGTATAACCTGCGCCACCATTATCATCTGTATCATTCTCAATTTCATATATTGCAGTATAAGTGTCTCCACTCAATGAAGCTGCGGTCGTGACTTCATTAATAGTAACCGTAGTAGATTCTAAGTCTTCACTACTTTCAAAAGATAATGTGATGAAACTCCCAGCTCTTGCGTATTGATTTTTACCTGTATTATCTGAAGAAATGGTAACATTATTAAAATTTGGTTGTGTTTTATCAAAACTGACAGTTAGTCCATCAGTATCATTATTAATAGTTGTACGATCAGTCCCCGCATTACCTGCACTATCTGTAAAAGCAATCACAAAGGCAATGACTCCATCATCTTCAGCTTCTGTCATTGTATAAGCACCTTGCCACGTAGCACCATCATCATCACTTTCATCGGTAACCGTTGTAGTTTGACCTGCAATAGTAATCGTTGGCTCAATTATATCTTCACTTGCGGTCACATCAAGGGTTATACCACTTCCATTTTCGGGAGTTGATAAATGTGGAGAGCCGTCAAGATCAGAATAGAAGTCAGCAGTTTGAATAGTAGGCGTTCCACGATCAACTGTAACATTTTTCCCCCCTGTTTTACTTGTCACAACGGTACCACTATTACCGACAACATCTTCAAATGTTACGCTGAAAGCAACCGTCCCTTGGGGAGAACCACCAGTTACTGTTTTAGTAACTGACCAGTTCTTTGCATCTACCCCAGCAATTGGTGGTGATACATCTGCAGTTGAACCTAAGAGCGATACGACAGGGTCTTCTTCCAGGTCTTCATCAGAAACAATTGTCAAGGTAATTACATCGGTTGCTTTTGCCCAATGTGTAAAATCATTATCTGAAGCAATGGTTGCTGTACCCAAAACAGGCGCTGTCATATCAAAAATAACCTCACTCCCATCTAAAGTAGCAGTTACATCATCTCCCGTATTACCGGAAGGATCATCATAAAAATAAATATATATTGGTATAGCAAGACCATCATAGTCATCATCAGAGCTAGCCATCTCATATACCGCACTAAAAGAAGAAGCAGTATTTCTTGTAACAACTGCCGTATTACCGGCAATAGTGACTGTTGGCTCAAGGCCAACCTTTAGGTCCTCATCTGATACAAGCGTAATCGTTATATCGTCTCCTACTTTTGCTCTTGTACCATTATCATCCGCTGTGGCATCAGAAACTGTATTATCTGAAGCAATTGAGACGGTTGTAAAACTCGGTGCTTGTTTATCGAAAGATACGCCTCCATCTGCGTCGTTAGCTAAAGCAGCTACCTGAACCCCTGGATTACCCGCTAAATCTAAAAAATCTACCGTAAATGCAATTGCGTCTGCAGTTGCATCAGATAATACCATGTCATATGTAGCCGTATAAACACTCTCACCATTGGTACCGGTTGCAATAGTTGCAGCATTACCCGCTACTGTTATCGTTGGCGTTTGTATATTATTATCTGCTACGATAGAAATAGTAATTTGGTCGCCTACAATAGCTAAAGTTCCAGCAGGATCATTGGTATTTGCTGATGTTATACTTGCAGTAGTAAGCGTGGGAACTGTTTCATCAAAAATAACATCATCCCCACTCACAATTGCATCTACTTGAGTACCTGCATTACCCGCATAGTCAAAGAAATCGATTGTAAATGGAACCGTACCTTCATTATCCCCAGTTGTAGCAGTATAGGTTGCCGCCCAGCTAGCCCCACTGCCTGAAACAGCAGCAGCTTCAGTTAATATAGTAACGGTAGGGTCTGCGAGTAAATTTTCAGTATTAGCAGCGGTAAATGATAATGTTATTATACTTCCTTCTTTTGCATAAGCTGTATTATCATTATTCGTTGAAATTGTTACTGCACTTAACGTTGGTGCTGTTCTATCAAAAGTAACCGCTGACGCATTCGAAGTAGTTGAACCTGATCCATCATCTGTGATTGTAGAGCCAGGTACACCAAGGGTGTTTTCGAAAGTTATTGTAAATGCCACGGCACCTTCAGTATCTAGATTATCCATTTGATAAGCACCATAGTAAGTGATACCATCACCTGCTGCAGTAATAGTAGCATTGTTTCCCCGAATGGATATTACTGGGTCTATACGCAACTGTTCATTCGCAACTACTTTTACTGTAACAATATTATCAATCTTTGCTTGGGTTATATCATCATTATCAGAATAAATTTCAATAGTATTCAGTTCAGGGGCAGTGTTATCAATACGAATATCACTACTTGCAGATGTTACAGTAGTGGTATTACCAGCTAAATCAACAGCTGTATAAGTGTAATTTGCATATCCATCATCCTCAGTCCCTGCTACAGTATGGTTTACGGTCCAGGATGTTACGTTTGTGGCAACCGTTGTTTGGTCGGAAACACTCTGGCCTGCTATTGCAGCGTCTTTAATACTGTAGAGAGCTAGAGCAGACGAAATATTAATTATAATAACATCATCGGTAGTAGCTAATTCATCATCATAGTCATTTGTCGTTTCAAGAGTTGTACTATTTATGACAGGGTCCGTTGCGTCAAACATTACACTTGTGCTAGCACCAGTACCTGCTACTGCAACAACAGCAGTGCCTGAGTTTGCTGCTAAGTCTTTAAAAGCTATCCTGAACTCGACGTCCTGTTCATTATCTTCAGCATCCATTAATTTTGTGGCAGTCCAGGTGTAGTCATTGCTATCTTGAGCTTCTGTAGTATTTTCACCATCAATGGTCACAACTGGAGTCTGTAATGACTCATTTCCGGTGGCAGTAAATGAAAGAGTGACGGTATCGTTTACTTTTGCCTGGTCATCGGAAATGGCATTATCTGAAGAAATTGAGACAGTACTTAGGGTTGGTACAACTGAGTCAAATATGACACTATTGCCTGATGTATGTAAGGATACTGCACTAGCAGTATTACCTGCTCTGTCTTCGATACCTGATATATTAAAAGCGACAGCACCTTGAGCATCGTCAGATGCCATCGTTCGTGTAGCAGTATAGGATGCGGCTGCGACACTTGGGATCATTGAAGTAGGAGGCGCAGTTGCCATTGTAACAGTGGGTACTCGTATGATTTCATCAGCCCCATCTGCGTCCTGTGCGGAGATACTCAAGGTGACAACATCATCTGTTGTTGCTAAATTACTGGCATTATTTACATTATCATTTGAAAGTATCGTAGCACTAATAATAGGTGCAGTTTTGTCAATAGTAACCGTACCTATAACTCCGGCTGTACTCTGAGTAATTGCTGTTGCCGAAGGATTATAGTTTACATCATAGTAAGTAATAGTAAACCTAGTTTCGCCTTCTGCATGAGAACCCCCAACATCACATGTAACGTACCAAATCTTATCATTTGAAGGATGCGCTGTATTTGTAGCAGCTAATGATTGAATTGTTTTAGACCAGTAGCTAGCCTGTCCTAAGTCTTCATTCTCAGCCGTAAGAGTGATCTTTATTTCGTCATCTGTTGTTGCCCACTCACTATCATCATTATCTGACTCAATTGCAATTGACTGTAATACAGGCGCTACTAGATCCCAATTGAAATCGTCACCGCTTGCTGAAGGAACATAAGCATCTGTTTCACCATTTTGTATGCGTAGAGACATAGTCTTATTTTCAACGTTTCCAGGAAATCCAGTTGTTGCAATCAACTCATCATGAGAAAAACTAATTTGGCAACTTCCATTTGTATGCGGCTTAAACTCTCCACCGCCATACAACCTACCATTTTCATCGTCACCATTATTGAAACCTTCACCATTAATATTATAAAAAGCACCACCCCAAGAGATCTCGACAGTATAGATCTCGACGTCTAAATTTGAACCTATTACTGTAAATCCACCATTACCTTCTTCCTTTGTGATAAGGTTGTATACATTAATATCATCAGCGTAGCCAGACATTAAAAAATCAACGGTTCCTTCACCAAGGAGGACCGCTAAAGACAGCATGACAACAATGAGTATTTTCCGCATCATCCCAAAGTATTTAGTCTGGTATGTAATGGTTTTCATTTTTTAGAAAATATAATTAAAGGTTGATTCCTAATACAATGACTCCATCCACCCAACCCGTATGCCCAAGTTCAAGTTCGTCCTTCGTTGTAGCATTAATGACTTCGGTAGAACGGAATCCACCACGAATATCCAAAATCCCACCAATCCTGATTCCGTAGGTTGCTTCCATTATAAAGCCGGGAGATGATCCTACAATACCAGTACCTAGTTTAATTTTACCGGGACCAGCCGGGAAAGCCAATATTCCCATTGCTGAAATCCCCGAATATTCATCGGTAGCAGGGGGCACATTATGCTTGTAGTTGAACGTACCAATTTCAGCACCGAATCTGAATTTCATACCCAAAACCTGCATGAGTACAGGGAATTCAACACTGCCCCGCACGTCAACATTTGATCCCCAATCAATTAAATTTTCATTTACAAACCGCGGTGATCCACCTTGCAAATCAATCGTGTATCCCAAATTTTCAGCTTCGTTCGATAATACTTCCTTGTCGTCACTTTCATCGAATTCATCTTCGTATTCTTCGTCATCTTCGTATTCTTCATCATCTTCATATTCATCATCTTCATACTCTTCATCGTCGAGATATTCGTCATCTTCGTATTCATCATCTTCGTATTCTTCGTCATCACCGAAGAATTCTTCTACATCATCAACATCATCTGGATCTTGAGCATAGAGAGAGGACGTAGGTGCTAATATGAGCAGGCTTAAAAGAGCCCATAGTACAACCTGGGCATTACCAAATAGAAAAGAAAGGGTTATTCTTTTCGACATGTCGAACTCCAAAGAAGGTGTACCACTCCCGTGACCACCTAATGTTTGTTTATTTTTACTTACCTCGTGAGTATAAAAACTCACTCCAAATATAAGGCAAGGGCCTCGACGAAGGCAAATTTTAAATTAAGATTTATAATTAATGAAAAAAGCCTCTAATTAGAGGCTTTTTTTGTGTACTGCTGGCGTAACATTGGGTCGAGTTCTGCCTCGTGCCTCTTTGTTTTACGCCAAATCCGTAAGTGAATTCATATTGGAATTTATGACATATTCTAATTTGTCTAAATCTCTTATTTGGGAGTTTTGTTTTTTGCGTGTCGTTGGATGGTGGGTATTTGATAAATCGAAATTACTCTGTTTCTGGCACCTTTTCTTCCGTTAAATCCATAATGCAAAAATCTTCGTGAAGACGATAGCCACTTGTTTTCTTTTCCCTTTTAGTTAAAATGATATCTTTTGGTTCTAAACCTATGTTTATTGATTTTAGCGCAATCTTGAATTCTTTATTCCTTATTCTAATTTTTCTGACATTTTGGGGAATATCATTCATGCCTAACGTAGCAAGATATTCAATAGAGCAATCTCCTCTTAGTTCGTCACATTTAGAATAACGAGCCAAACCTCTAAATAATTGCCAAATCTTATTATGATTATTAGAAATATACGGTGCAGTTGATTCTCCATTCTTTTGAATAGTTAGTTCATCTTTATATAATTTAAAAACTGCTTTATGCTGACATGCGGAATTTTCATCATGCCGATTAGCGAACATTTCATTAATGCCACTTATAAAATCATTTTCAAAGTTACTTTTGATTACAACCCAATCACATAAATCACCTTTCATAAATTGTGCAGTTACTTTTGTAGTTGCGAAACTAGATAATAACAATACTGCTGGTTTTTTAGTTGTTATTTTATCTCGAATGAATACTGCGACATTTTTCCCATAATCTTTACGTGCTGTACTATTTTTCTCGCAAGGAATTTCAAGATCTAAAATAACATAATCATACTGTGCTGTGCTTAACTTTTCTTCTGCGTCAACCTGTGTTGATACTATATCAAACGAATGATGTAAAGATTTTAGATCAAGAGATATCATTCTTTGATAATCCATACCATCTTCAACTATTAGTGCATGATATTTTATTGTTCTATCGTTCATTAATTTGTCTTTTAGGTATTTTTATTTTCATGACTGTTCCTTCACCTGGGGTACTGTCCCAGGATAAATCACCAGAATGATTGTTAATAAATAAGTGAGCATTTGATAAACCAAACCCTGTGCCACCAGAGTCTTGTTTGCTTGTTATTCCTTGATCCAAAATGTAATCATTATCATATTCCTCAATTCCACAACCTGTATCCTGGATCGATATAATGACATCTTCATTTTGTGCATTGACAATCACGGAAATATTCCCTTCCATATCTTGCGCTTCAATACCATTTTTAATAATGTTGACGAATACTTCATACATTTGGTTTCTATCAATTTCAATTTCTATCGTTTTGTCAATTGAAACATTTACTTTTCCACTCCAAGCAATGTTTTTATCAATAATTCTAGCTTTCACACCTCGAATTGCTTCATCCAATAAAGTTGATAAATTCACAATTTCAAATTTAATATAATGCGAGGTTGTCATTTTATTAAGCTCATTCAAAATGCTAATAAAATATTCCATTTTTTGTTTAATCGCTTTCATACTATCTGATATCTCATCGTCAATATTATCTTGTTTGTTCAATCTGAATTTATTAATATCGGATGCGCTTATCTTATTTATAAGATTAGTTTTGTGATTATTAACAATATGAAGGAATTTGGCTGATGAAAAGAATATTCAATAATACAACTCAATTAACCCG
>JABHKE010000154.1 GCA_018692355.1 Fidelibacterota bacterium | reverse complement strand
TATAGTTTACGAACTGCTGATTATCGTTATACAGAATGGAGATTATCAGATGGGAAGATCGATTCTATTGAACTATACGATCATAGGAAAGATGCCATTGAGCGTATAAATATTGCTTACAAAAAGGAGAATGAATCCCTTGTTAATGAATTATCCCAAAAATTAAATGCTGGCTGGAAAGCTGCATTACCTGAAGGTATAGAAAATAATTCCAACAATCCTGTTGCACCACCTCATGTCAAATGGTCAAAGAAAAAAAACAAATTCATTAAGAAAAAAATAATGACATTCGAAAGTACTGATGTGACAGATTTATGGACACGAGTTGAAGGCTATCAACTATCAGTGAAAGACCAACTATTGCATATTGATGTGGAGCATGACGCCAATTACTGGAAAAAGATACAGGTTGGTGATCTAAATGTAAAAGCGACCAATAACTCAGTTTTAAAATTAGCATATAAGACGATAGATAATCAGCCATTGACAGTAGCATATCACATTAGTAGTGGGGATAATTGGGGAGAATTATCGAGCATCTCCCTTCCATCTACAAATGGAGAAATTCAAGAGATAACAATACCACTTGCGTCTGATATATCGAAATGGGAGGATAAATTTGAAAAGATGAAATCAATAGGGGAAATCATTTTTTGTATCAATCCAAAAGAACAATTTAAAGGGACGCTGGTATTAGAATCATTAACCATTGAGTAAATAAGTAAGGTGTTACTAATTATTAAATAAGAAAAAATGAGAAATCGAATTATTATTTTATTGTTTATTACAAGTCTAATATTGATAGGATGTACAAAGGCAACCAATGAGAGACCTAATATTATCATCATGATGGCTGATGATTTAGGATATGGAGATGTAGGTTATATGGGACATCAATTTATTGAAACTCCTAATATTGATAAATTAGCAAGTGATGGCGTGCGATTCACACAGTTTTATGCCGGGCATCCCACCTGTTCCCCAAGTAGAGCAGGAATGATGACAGGGCGTACTCCATTTCGTAATAACATCGTCACGTATATTCCAGGTAATTCATGTGTTCACTTGAGAGATGAGCAGGTAACACTGGCTGAGATTAGCAAAGAACAAGGTTATGAAACTGCTTTTTTTGGTAAATGGGGGCTAATAGGTGATATGGAGGATCAGTCGCAGCCTTTTCCTGACGATCAAGGCTTTGATTATTGGTTGGCAACTCACAATAATGCAAAACCTTCCCATAAAAATCCGACAAATTTTTATCGAAATGGTAAGTCCGAAGGAGAAATAAAAGGTTACAGTTCACAGATTGTTATTGATAATGCCATGGAATGGTTAAATAACAGGCAGGATAAATCAAAACCTTTTTTATTAGTACTATGGTTTCATGAACCGCACCGTAAACTGGCTCAACCTGAATCTTTTACAAAGAAATATGAAGAACATGGGGAAATAGCAGGTGCTTACTATGCGAACATAAATCATATGGATTTCCAGATAGGTAGAATGATGAATTATCTAAATGAAAACAATCTAGTTGATAATTCATGGATAACCTTCACTTCTGACAATGGTCCAAAAAAATTAGACGGTCGTTCTACCAATGGGCTTAGAGGAACAAAAGGATCATTATACGAAGGTGGCTACAGGGTTCCTGCCGTAATGTATTGGAAAGGAAAACTTGAAGGTGCTAAAACCATAAAAGAACCAATTGTCTTTTTTGATTTTGTATCGACTTTCTACGACCTTTTTGGGGCGGACCCTATGAGCCAAGACCCACTTGATGGTGTAAGTATGCTTCCTGCAATGAAAGGAGAAAAACTGAACCGTGAAGAACCTCCTGTTTGGATGGCTGTTAAGCATATGGCTATTCGTCATGAAAACTGGAAAGTGTATGCCTATTTCGAAGATTATAAGATCGGAACATCATTTCAAGCTTACTTAAAAACGCGTCAAATAGCGAAATATGAACTTTATAATCTTAGTGATGATCCTAATGAAACAAAAGACTTGGTTGAGCAAAATGCAGAAATCTATGAAATGATGAAGCAGCTTGTTAATAAACGGAGGATGGCTGTTCAAGAAGATATGATACCTTGGAAAGGTTCAAGAGTATTGCCATATACTGTGGGTACTTGGTTTAACAAAGATTTAGCACCTAAGCGTGTTTTTAATACATTATCTCCTGAAGAACAAGATTTATTAAAGAGTGCTGAGTAGTAACAAACCAGAAGGGACAAAATGAAAAAGAATATTTTATTGAGAACCATTGATTTTTCACCAATGATTAAAATTAAATTCCTATTTATTTACCTCTCAATTGTATTGATAGGTGGATGTACCGAATCAACTAAGGTTCCAGATAAACCTAACGTCCTTTTCATATCCGTTGATGATCTTAATGATTGGGTTGGTGTTTTAGGTGGATACCCAAAGGCAATCACGCCGAACATCGATGCTTTAGCAAAAAGAGGTGTACTGTTTACAAACGCACATTGCGCAGCTCCACTTTGTGGACCTTCAAGGGCAGCATTAATGACTGGCATTAGTCCAGCATCTTCTGGTATATATAAAAATAACCAATTATTTAGGGGAAGTCCTGTTCTGAAAGATGCTATTACTCTGCCCCAGCATTTTATGAATAATGGCTATAAAGCAATTGGTGCTGGCAAAATCTATCACGGATCAGATCCAGATCCAGCGTCATGGGACGACTACTGGCCTTCGCAGGAAAAAAACGAACCTAATGATCCAAAACCGAATAAAAATTCGCCATTGATAAAAGAATATTCTCACTTTGGAAGTCCTTTAATTGATATTGGTTCAGAGGAAATGGGTGATTGGCGTTCTGCCGATTGGGTGATTAATCAATTGCAGTCAAATCATGACAAACCATTGTTTTTAGCATTTGGAATTTATAGACCACATCTACCATGGAATGTCCCTAAAAAATATTACGACAAATTTCCACTTGACAGTATCATTTTACCCGAAGTAAATAATGATGATCATAATGATATTCCACATATAATGACAAACTGGGTTACGAGACCAGATAGTGACCACAAACGTATCCTGAAAAATGATAAATGGAAAATAGCAGTGCAATCCTATCTTGCAAGCATCAGCTTTGCCGATGAATGCGTGGGAAGGGTTGTAGATGCGCTTGACAATAGCAAATTTCGGGACAATACAGTAATCGTACTATTTTCTGATCACGGCTGGCATTTAGGAGAAAAACTTCATTGGAGAAAGGCCACCTTGTGGGAGGAATCAACACGTAGTAACTTGCTATTTGTAGCTCCAAATGTTGCAAAGGTGGGTGGTATATGTGACGAACCAGTGAGCCTACTTGATATTTACCCAACCTTAAGTGATATCTGCAACCTCCCGGTAAACGAAAAAGTGGAAGGACACAGTCTTTTAGATATGCTAAAAGATCCATCAATTGAAAGAGACATTCCGGCTTTAACAACCAATAATTACAAAAAGCATGCTTTACGTACCAAAAAATGGCGATATATCCATTATGTGAATGGTGCTGAAGAACTATATGACAGAGAAAAAGATCCCATGGAATGGACAAACCTAGCCAGTGATCCTGCATTTGATCAAGTTAAAGACGATTTGAAAAAATTCCTCCCGAAATATGATCACGAAGAAGTTCAGGTATATCGAGATGAGAAAAAATATGGGCACAATTAAATGTTTGTGCTGGCATCTATCATTGGATTAAAGTTAGGAGTAATGAATAATAATCCTAGAGGTAACGAATTAAAATTAATTAAAAATGGATATAATGAATATGAAGTATACAAAAAAAAATAATCTGAAAGGGCCAACACTTTTACTACCCTTGCTGGGTGCGTTGGTGACGGTCTTGTTTTTGGGCATTGGTTGCAACTCTGTCGTCACGGATGCAAACACAAAACGGCCTAACATCGTCTTCTTCATCGCGGATGACATGTATCCGGAGATGTTCAACTTTCTGCCCGAGGGCGAAGGCAAGAACCTGTCACCGAACATCGACCGGTTGGCGCGCGAGGGGACAATCATGATGAACCAATACGTAGCCTCTCCAGTGTGTACGCCAAGCCGCTACAATGTCCTGACAGGCAACTATGCTAGTAGAGCCAGGAATACTGAATTCCTGAAGCGCACGATAAGTGAGGAGGGGCAAACCGTGATCGACTGGAATCCTTTCATAACCTCCGAAGACAAGATCCTCACATCCTACTTGAAAGAGTTGGGTTATGTCACGGGGTTTGTGGGCAAGAATCACGTGATCGAGGGAGAAAAGATGTATACGTTCCCGGATTACCAGGCAGATGCACGGGATCCAGAAATCGCAAGGTTGGTGAATGAGAACTACCGTAAAGCTGAACAGGCAGTTCTGGATAGTGACTTTGACTACGCTGGTGGAATCTACCACAATAATCCCAAAATTCTCGGACTGGCCGATCTGGCAGTGCAGAACATGGACTGGATTGCGCAGGCCGGCGAGCAGTTCATCGAGCAACATCATAAGCAACCATTCTTTCTATATTACGCTACCACAATTCCACACGGACCAAATACGCCTGAGCGGTCATGGAAGGCGAACCCACTCGTGACGGCTGCCGGCTATCTTGACGAAGTGCCCAACGTGTTACCAAGTCGCGAAAGTCTGAACATGCGCATCGAGGAGGCTGGCCTAGAGGGAAACTTTAAGGAGCTGGTGCTGTGGCTGGATGACGCGGTCGGAGCGTTGCTCAACAAGCTGGAGGAGAAAGGCGTTCTTGATAATACCATCATCTTCTTCTTCAACGACCACGGTCAGCATGGCAAGGCGACGCTTTATCAGGGTGGAGTCCTCAACCCGAGTATAGTCTGGAGGAGCGGTGGCTTCAAAGTGGGTAACATATCTGAGTCACGTATCTCTAATATCGACTTTGCTCCTACGATTCTCGAGTTAGCAGGTATGCGGGATGTGGACGACCATTTCGATGGCAAGAGCTTTAAGGCCGTTTTGGACAACACGAGTAATGCGTCCCGGGAGTCGCTATATTTTGAAATTGGCTATGCGCGGGCTGTCATCAAAGGTGATTTCAAGTACTATGCCTTGCGCTATCCGGAATATGCACGCAACTGGACGCTTGATGAGCGCAAGTCTGCCCTAGAAGCTTACAATGAAACGCGTCGCTTCAGAAATATGATGATGGCCAATGAAGATGATCCTACAATGCCCTTCAGTCACATGGATCTGATTCCAGGAGGGAGTACGGCGGGATTGCATAACTATGGAAAGAGGCCTGGTTACTTTGATCTGGACCAGCTTTACAACCTGGCAGAAGATCCCAATGAGATGAGCAATCTTGCGAAGGATCCAAATTACGCAGCGAAGTTGGCCGAAATGAAGATGGAACTGCAGCATTACATCGATGATCTCCCCGGGAAGTTTGATCTTTAATGCTAACCGGTATTAATAATTAAATAGATAAAAGTGAATATGAAATTTGAAAATATAATTAGACTGAAATTGTTATCATTTTTAATGATTGCGACAGCTTTTCTATCGTGTATAAACGATAGCCAAAGTTCTTCTGATTTGCCTAACATCATTATTATGATGGCTGATGATTTAGGGTATGGAGAACTAGGCAGTTTTGGTAATGAAATAATCGAAACTCCAAACATTGACCAATTGGCATCCATTGGAGCTAAATTTACTCAATTCTATTCAGGTCATTATACCTGTTCGCCAAGTAGAGCAGGCATAATGGTTGGACGCACACCTTATCGAAATGGAATTTATACATATATTCCTAACAACTCTATAGTTCACCTTAAAGATAAGGAGGTGACCCTTGCCGATATTTGCAAGACACAGGGATATGATACTGGTTTTTTTGGCAAATGGGGATTGATGGGTAACATGGAAGATAAATCAACGCCAAACCCCGGTGATCATGGTTTTGACTATTGGTTAGGAACACAAAACAATGCAGAGCCTACACATAAAAACCCTACCAACTTTTATCTCAACGGAAAAGCTATGGGCGAAATGATAGGATATAGTTCACAGATAGTAGTCGATCACGCAATGCGGTGGTTAGATAGTCGTGAAGATAAAACAAAGCCATTCTTGATGGTTTTGTGGTTTCACGAACCTCATCTAAAATTAGCACAACCTGTAGAGTTTACTCAAAAGTACGCTGAGTATGGTAAAATTGCAGGCGAGTATTATGCTAATATCGATCATATGGATCACCAGATAGGACGATTTATGAATTACGTGAAAAAAGAGGATCTGGAGAATAACTCATGGATTACTTTTACATCAGACAATGGTCCTAAAAACCTAGAAGCTGGATGGGAAGGACGTTCTACTAATGGATTGCGGGGGCATAAAGCAAGATTCTATGAGGGAGGAATCAGAGTGCCAACAGTCATGTATTGGAAAGGAAAAATTGAAGGCGCAAAAGTAGTAGATGAGATACTGACATTCTTCGATTTTGTGCCTACACTCTATGATATATTTGGAATGAAACCAATGAATAATGAACCGCTTGATGGTGTAAGTATGTTACCTGCCTTCGATGAAAAAACGATAGAACGCAAAACACTTCCTATCTGGATGGGAAGATGGAAGACGACGGTTAGAAAGAAGGACTGGAAGATAATAGCAAAATTTGAAGACTACATACCGGGTACTTCATTCAATGATTATCTAGTCCACAGAAAACTAGCATCTTATGAATTGTACAACCTCAAAAAGGATCCTAACGAAACGGAGGATTTATCTCAGGCCAATACTGATAAATTACAAGAGATGACACTGCTTATCGAAGATAGGGTTGTAAGTGTGCAAAAAGAAATTGTTGCTTGGAATGGACCCTGGGTGTTGCCATATGAGGTAGCTAAGATGTATAATCCAAAATTACCTTCAAGGAAAGAGTTTTCTAAGTTGAGTCCCGAAGAACAAGACTTGATGAAAAGTGCAAAGTAACTATATAAATCATTAAATGAATTTAGCATGAAAAACCTCACATTGTTCCTTGTGGCAATGCTTCTTTTTGGGGCTTGTAAACCAATAAAAAAGGAGGTTAAACCCAATGTATTGCTCATTATCGCAGATGATCTGCGCACAGAACTCAATTGTTATGGTGCTGATTATATTCATTCTCCCAATATTGATAATTTGGCAAGGAATGGGGTGTTATTCAATAATGCCTATGTACAACAAGCTGTTTGTTCTGCTTCCAGAGCAAGTATCCTAAGTGGAGTTCGCCCCAATACTACAGGTGTGGATTATCCCTACAGCAAGTATTTTATGAATGAATTTTGGCCTGCTCATCCAATGTTAGCTGAATATTTTGAACAAAATGGATACTATGCCCAAACCTTTGGGAAAATACACCATGG
>JABHKE010000102.1 GCA_018692355.1 Fidelibacterota bacterium | reverse complement strand
GGTTTCAGAGTTGCCGGTCTCTAAATCTGTCACCTGTATTTCGTGTCCCGATTCATTGGTCAAGTTTATTCCTAATGGATCTGAAAATCGAATAATCAAATCTTCACTTTCGGAAAAGTGATCACCATTTTCCAATTTTTGTCCGGAAATGGTCTCAAATGAGATCTGTGGTCCAAAATTATCATTAGTCCCTTCGCCACCCGTTAATTGTATTTCGCCCATAACGCCAATTGCTTCTTTTTCATTATCGTGAATATACATCATAAGGCGTGCTGGATCAGTCGAATAGGAGATATCTTGGGGGATTCGTATGTCACCTGAAAAATTTTCTCCACTAAAAGAGAATTGTCCACGAAACAATGTGGCTCCGGGAAGGGTATAAGATAAAGAATGAGTCTCGGAATTTATTTGGTATTCTCTGGTTACATTACGATCTGCATCAATTAAGCTAATATACCCATTTCCGAATCCGGGTATTTCTGTTTGGGTTCCATTGAAAGTTGCAATACCAAGAGTCTCCAATGTGTCTGGAGAGACATCCGAAATTGTTATGGTCTTGTTTGGAATTGGAATTAGCATAGCTGGGTCACCAAATAAATGGAAATATTGCCCTTCTGATGCTCCGTCTTTAACAATTTGTAAGACTATCCCAGCAGGAGAATCTGTCACTTGATCATTTTCAAAAATTGTTTCAAATAATTCCCTCGTATATCTTGAATTTCCACTAACTGAAATTTTTCGCGAAGTCGAAATCACCATAGATGCTGCATCCATAGGCTCACGAATCAATTCTTCTGCGAAGGATTCAGTGAGTGGGTCGTCAAAATGGCCGAATGAACAGGTGCCTACAATCCATAATGGCATTTTTCCTCCTGTATTCATTTGATTGATATCTCCTCGATCTAAGGATAATAGTTTTTCTTGTGCAAGTTGATCGGGAGATCCATGCCCGATGTAGGAGATAATAGCAGTCCCTTTATTTAATTTATTAAAAATATCCTCCGTGGCATCGGGTTTTACCACACCATAAGATGAAGCATCACTCACTTCCGGATATTCTAATAAATACAGTTTTTCTACACTAATAAAAGATGGAATGAGCCCTGCCAAAATTTCCGAATATCGAGTATGAGATTTCCCAGTTTCAATTGATCCGCTGGTTGGTTCTGGTCTTGCACCATCATCTGCCATAAGAGTAATCCGTTGCCTCCAGGGCCCAAATTCAGGATTTATTTCCATGGCCATAATTTTTTCAACGAAATTCACCACTTCAGTTTCATTTCGTGCAGGAAATCGGCCAATGGCCAGTTCAGGGATATTCCCATGGATTGTGGCCAGTTTATCGTCAGTTGCATAAGATGTAGTTTGAACCGTTGGTACGATTATGGTCGATTGTCCCGTAATATTCCTATAATCATAACCGCCATCGCCAAGAATCATTAGGAAATTTGGGATTGGACCTGTCCAATTCTCCTGTGTCCATTGCACAAAACTACGAATCGCCATGGGATCTTTATTTCCAGCGGAAAATTCATCATATATTTTCTCTAAACTAGCAAAGACTGCAGGGGATCTTAATTGAACTAATTCGGAAGCTTCTTCTCGAAATTGTTCCGGGCCCACCACAATATATTCCATTTGTATCCCCGTTTGCCGAAGGGATAAAAAACTTTGGGACTCTTTCAACATTATTTCATTGACATCGGACAGATTATTCATATTAAAAAATACAAAATGGTTCAATGAGTTAGTTGAAACGGATACATCGGCAAAACCTGATTCAGTAAACTGAATTAATTCAGGATTTTTCAAATCAGTAACATCCCATAAGTAATCTGATTGGCTTTTTTGTCCTGAAAATGAAAACCGAATATCTTGCCCGCTAATGGGTGAAATGAATTCATATGATTCTGAAAAGGAAAGTTCCCTGCCATAATGAAGCTCGAAATAATCTAGATACGGTGAAGAATTTCCATCCGTTGAGTGATTCCTGATATAAAAAACATTAGACCCATCGTTTAAAGCAATATTTGGAGAATTATCCGTAATATCGCGTTTCGAAGAACTGCTCCACTTCACTGTATCACCAATAACTGTTCCATTCAAACTTCCGTAATAAATTGCAATTTCATGATTTGGGTTGGAATTTTCAGAGAGAGAATGGCCATAAATTCGGGCTGTAACTTTACTATCAACACCAGGTTTTGGATTCTGGAGATCGGTTAGTATAGCTTGGGCACCACCAGAGGAAATGGGACTGCTGACCCAAAGTGTACCTGCGCCATTCAAGTTCACTAAATCCAATTCATGATGAACCGCTGTCATGCCATAATCTAACGTAATTGAAACTGTTTCTGGCTGGATTGATGGAG
>JABHKE010000156.1 GCA_018692355.1 Fidelibacterota bacterium | reverse complement strand
CAATAAGAATCTTGTAGTTCAGTTAACCACACTTTTAAATCTGATTCAGACTTGATATTTGGGAGGGCTGCATTATTCCCATCATGAACTGCGCGTAGATAAGGCTTCGGATCACCGTCCCAAACATTTTCATTATTTTCTGAAATTCCGCCACAAGATTTGGCATATCGTGTATCACAAATTTTTTCATCGTGAATCAACACCTGACCCCACGTTTTTTCTGCAGCGGAAATTGCTGCATCTGTCAAATTTTCAATTCCCTGGTATCGCTGACAACAATCGTCGTTACAGGAATCTATTCCCAGGTCAGCATGTTTTTGCTCCATAGCTGCCAAAAGCCAAGAACGAGCGGCGACAGTTTGAGATTCCAAAAGAGCTTGTGGACATTCACCACTCATTTCTGATGTGGCCACACAAATTATGTATTTTTCCAGTGGAATGTGATTGATGACAAAAAGGCATTCATCCACAATTTTAATTTCCAACTCACCTTCAACAGTAATAGAAATGTTTTTTTCCCAGTGGAATCCACGGCCGGCTCTTATAGATGAAAGTTTATAGGTTGAAGTTGGAAAATAATTGGGTTCTTCCGATAGGTTAATATTAAAAGAGCGATTGTTCTCAACATCCATAATTACCAATTTTTTAACACGATCTTCCGGCAAAACGAGTCCAATAGAAACAACAGGCTCATGGGATGGAATTTGTCCTTTTACGAGCATATTCTTTTCCAGGCGGCGCCCAAAGCAGCTGTCCGGCGATCAATAGAATAGTCAAAGGGAATATCCGTATTGGATTCAAGCAACGATATCAATTTAGAATTAGCCATGAATATTCCTAATCGTTGACCGATGACAATTTTTTCAATTTCAGCATGATTAGCTTTAAAAAACTGGGTTCGATTTTGAATTAAAAATGAAAATGCTTCCGTAGCTTTTTCAAAAATAGTGTCAGCGTTTTGGTTTTTAGAAAGTTGATCTAAAGTTTTAACTTTTTCTCTTTGAGACAAATTCCATTGGTGGATCATCCCTTTTGGAGAAAGACAGGATTCAATAGTTTCATCCGATGGAATTTTTAATTCCCAAGAGCGTTTAACATCATCTCTTGCATTGAAATCAATCATTTTACCCTTCAGAATTATCCCGTCTGCAATACCCGTTCCGCCGCCAATATACACGGCATTATTACAGTTTTTCAATTTACCAATGGTGGATTTCCATTCGCCCAAAACACAGCAATCTGAGTCATGTGGTATTGAATCAATTCTTTCGATTCTCTCCAGAAAATCAGGAATCCTAGGTCCATTTGCCATGATCACTACACCGTGATCATCTTTGATTCCCGGAAAACAGAGCCCAATAGAATCTGACTCAGATTTAGAAATAATATTTTGGATTGTTTCTACAATGACATCGCCTTGATCTATCTCCGGTTGTGTCAGGTAAATATTCCCTTTGGAAAATTCCTGCCGCTGAAGATCTAAATGTATTGGAATGAATTCAGAATTCCACTTGGGTGAATTTGAATAATTTACTTCAAGTTGAAATTCACCTGGGGAAACCAAGCCCGTTAAAGAATTATATGTAACAGATTGGGCCATGACTTTTGTTCCGCCACAATCAATTCCAAGGATATGGGAATCAGCCATGAATATTATATTTAGTTTTTAAAGACTCGATTCGAGCAATGGATTGTCGAATTCTATCTTCTGTAATTTTTCCAGATTTCACTAACTGACACATGGATGAAACGGATTTTGGGATAAAGTCTGGGTCGTAATTCAAATTATTTCCGAGGCAAAAAAGATCAATCCCAGCATTAAGCATCAATTCAAAAGATTCAGTTAAATCATAATGATCTGAAATGGCATTCATACTTGGGTCATCACATATCACCACACCATCAAATCCTAGATCATTACGAAGCATATTGGTAATAATTATATGTGATAAGGATGCAGGATATTTAGGGTCCATTTTTCTGTCAAATGTGTGAGAAACCATGATCATATCCAGGTCGCCGAATTTAATTAACTCGTCGAAAGGGAGAAGGTCTTTCACCGTCCAGGTATCAGAAATATCAGTGGAACCCTTGTGCGTATCACCAAAGGCCGATCCTTGGCCAGGAAAATGTTTACCGCAAGAAATAACATTATTCTCTTTCAAAGACTGAATAAAAATCCTGCTATAGTGGATTACAGCTTCTGGAAGATGAGAATTAGCTCTTTCCGCTTTCCCAATAATTGTTTCATCACCATAGTCTAGATCCAGTACAGGTGCAAAATTGACATTGATCCCGCAATCACTTAGCGTGGATGCGATTGTTTGTGAGAATTGTCTGGTCATAAGATCATTATCAAGGTGTCCCATATGATTCCATGAAGGTGTTTCTGGAAATCCGTAATTGGATTTTAATCTGTTAGTTCCGCCACCTTCCTGATCGATGGAAATCAATAGGCCATTTTTGGAAAAAGACTGAAGT
>JABHKE010000159.1 GCA_018692355.1 Fidelibacterota bacterium | reverse complement strand
TTTATCATACAAAAATATTACAAGTGCAGCAATTCCACTTCGAATGCCAGCTAAGACCAAAGGAGGCCAAGGAATCACTTTAACCATGAATCCGCCTGTACTCCAAATAATGCCTGTCAGAAGAAGAAGCCCGATAGCTGAGGATCGTTTCAAACAAGATCTCGGATAAAGGGTTTAGCATAATGGCTAATAATTGCCAGTAGAATAATAGATGTAATGATGGCGATGGCAGCATCATGTGAATATCCTGTTACGGTCATTCCTAAAGCTGTCCCAGCCGCAGGTGGGTGTTCAAAATCCAAGACAACCATAGCAAAAAGGGTAATGCCCACTGCCAATGCATGCCAAAGAGCACCAAATAAAAGAAAATGCATTAATGGAAAAACAGCAAAACAGGAACCAACAAAAAATCCAAGCAAATGCCCACCAATAATCCGCTTTGGTTGTCCGGATATATTATTCGGCATTGCAAATACAATAAACGATGTTGCTCCAATGCTGGCAATCACCACTGCATGTTCCATACCCAGTACAAGTGTAATAAAAAATACAGTAATCGATGCGTATACACTTTGAAGAACATAAATGCGCCAGTGAGAAGAAAATTGTGAATCTATTTTCATTTTATTTTACACTATTTTTACCAACAGGTGTGCCAATTAATACCAAGTTTATTAAATATAAGAAGCCTTGAGTGCACCTTCGCAACTTTTTTGGACTATTTAATGCCGAGGAAATTACCCAGTGGTTCCTGATATTTTATAAACAAAAAACCCTCCACCATTATAGCAGAGGGTTCTCCCTTTTTGGTATGAAAAGGGGTTTTAAAAACCTTTAATAGTTTCTGATTTTTTATAAATCTGCCAAACGATATGCCATCCTAATGCTACCATAACCAATAAAACACCATAGCCTTCTAAATAATGAGAAACACCTACAGTATGTTCATTAATCATTGTCCAGATAAGTGGAACACTCATATAAGTGTTATGTTTGGATCTAAGCCCTGCCAATCCTGCATCCGCTGGGTCAGGTGCTTCTCCATTTTTGATAGCGGTAATAATTCTTTGTTGGGCAGGCCAAATCCGGTACCAAACATTAAAAGCCATCATAGAACCAAACATGGTGCCAATATGAATATTATATGCTCTATAGGAAGTCATTTCAGCAACAAAGATTAGGAACGCAAGTACACCTGCAATCCCTGCAAAACTTATAATAGTAGCAATTCGTGCATCTTTTGCTAATGCGCTTTTATAAAATGCATCATAAACAAAAACCATCAAGAATGGGATGAGATATGCAAGATGTTTGAAATTATTGGCTTCTTCTCCCATGTCAAGTTCTCTAAACATGGAATCATTCATGCTCATCCAATATACAATTAATAAAAGAACAACACCTGTTAACCATGTCCAAGCAGCGCCCCATCGGAAAAAGTAAAGAGTTCGCGGCATAAGTTCGGGAACAACCTTTTGTTTGGTCTCCCCATCCATGGTTGCAGCAACGTGACCATTGATCCAATTAAAAAAGTAAAGCAAACCAATCCATAGAACGCCTGCTATAATGTGTAACCATTTAAAAATAGGGGTGATGAATTCCATTATTATTTCCTTCTCTTCTTAAGATATTCTTTGATTTTTGGAATGGTGAATTTAGATGAAGTAAGTTTGTGGTTCAAATTAAAGAGATAAAATTTTATGCATCAGGATAAGGAAATAATTTTTCTAGAGATGTGACTTTTCCATACTGATCTCTGTAAACAACATGATCTCTTTTGAATTTTGTATAGGAATCTAATCCTGACGCTGCTGCTAACGTTTGCAAACCATTTCTTAATGTGATTACATAATTTAAAACTCTCCATTTTTTTTCATCTACAACTAATGCCTTCTGATGTTGCTTATCTGTAGTCGCAACACCAACAGGGCAATTATTAGAATGGCATTTTTGAGCTCCTATACACCCTACCGAAATCATCATACCTCTTGCAATATTAATTAAGTCAGCTCCTGATGCTAAAGCAATTGCAATTTTATCTGGGCTAAAAAGTTTACCACTCGCAAATATTTTGACTCTATCTCTTACACCTGTTCTTCTAAGTGCATCATCACAATAAATTAATGCTGATTTAATGGGAACTCCCATTGAATCCGCCATCTCTTGATAAGTTGCTCCTGATCCACCTTCTCCTCCATCAACTGTAATAAAATCAGGGCCTCTAGATGTTTCAGCCATGTAACTGGCTAATTCATCAGCACTATCAGGGCCTCCCATTACAATTTTAATTCCAACGGGCTTACCCCCTTCTTCACGCAATTTATCAATAAAGTCAAACAACGTAGGGAAATCATGAAATTGTCTATGTCTATTAGGTGAATCCACTGTTTTCCAAGGTTCTACACCACGAATTGCTGCAATTTCTTCATTAATTTTACTTCCCTCTACATGTCCTCCTCGAATTTTAGCTCCCTGAGCTAATTTAACTTCAAAACAGCGTAATTGAGGGTTGGATGCTTTTTCCTTAAATTTTTCCCAACTAAAGGTACCATCTTCATTTCGAACTCCAAAAATACCTGATCCAATTTGCATTATAACATCCCCACCGCCTATAGTGTGATAAGGGGCAAGCCCTCCCTCGCCAGTATGAACCCATGATCCAGTGGCAGCGCCTAGCCCATAACTCATAGAGCTAATAGCATTTTCTCCAAGAGCACCAAAACTCATAGCACTCATACCCACCGGGCCTCTTACTTTCCATGGCTCTTTGCAATTTGGACCAATAACAATTGCATCTTCTTCAGGGAGAGTCCATGGTGAAACATCTACATCCTCCAAGTGCTCTGTTCTCGAAAAAAGACCCTCAGTACCAATATATCTCTTAGAAGGAATCTTTGGTAATAATTCTACTTTCATTTCATCCTTCTGCTTGGGAAACATAGAATTACGAAGATAAAGGCCTGGTTTTTCAAAATCTCTTTTTGATCCAAATGCAATTACTGTTTTTAAATATTTACCCTGAACAACAATATTTGCAAAATCAGAACGGCTGAATGGTTTCGCTTCAGTATCTCCATCAAACATATATTGCCGAAGTTCCGGCCCCAACATTTCTAGAAAATATCGAACTCTTCCCAAAAGAGGAAAGTTTCTTAAAATAGAATGCTGGCTTTGGCGGCTGTCATGAATATACCAGAATAGAAAAAGGATAGGCGGGACAGATATCATGATTAGCACAAGGCTTGTTAATACAGTTAATCCTAAATCCTGAAACATTTCACTCTCCTTTTAATTTGGTTAGACCATCAAGTTAAAATTATTTAACGATCAAAATTGGACAGGGACAATCTTCCATTACCTTCAAGGGTTTGCTCCCCTTGAAAAATTTCATGAGTGGATTTTTGCTTGAAGCACCCATAATGACAATATGGTTATCCCCTGCTTCTTTTTTAATGATTTCTGAAGGATCACCCACACGATAAATATTTTGATATTGAATGCCTGCTCTTCTCATAAATTTTCCAGCCTTTTCTGCAGCACCTTTATATCCATCTCCAAATCGGTCTACTTTACTTACCGTCAGGATATCAACATCAATCTTAAATGCTTGGGCAACTCGCACCCCGAATTTTACCGCGCCTTTTGTTCCAGTTGAATCATCTACTGCCAACAAAATCCTGTATTTCTGATTTGGATCAAATTGGTTCACCACAAAAATCGAACTATCGATATATTGAATTAAATCGTGAGCCATACGACGCTTACCACTCCCCCCAATAATGGTTACATTATAATGACCTTGTTTAACCTCATCCCTTAATTCGGCAATTATGTCTCCATTTCTCAATATCAATTGAACGTCTTTGCAAACAGTACCTTTCAAAAATACTTCCGAACGATTTTCACCGATTTCTACCAGCATATTTGTGGAGAAACCTGCTTCTATCATTGTGGGGGCAATATAATTATTCTCCGCCAGGAAATTAAATGCCCATTCCAGAACGTCAATCCCGGGCCTGTCAAATTCCCAGGAGTCCATTCTTTCCTGTGCCAATCCAACAACTTTTGAATTGAATTTATTGGCTTTTTCAGCAACATCTACAATGGTAGTAGATGCATTTAAAGCTTTTGCAATTTGCATACCCACTCTAAGTGTTGGTCCGGAATACTCTTTACTGGCAACTGCTATTAGAATCTTCATACTGCTTGGATATTAATCATTTTTTAGTTGATTATCAGCCAATAAGTATTGGCATAAAGTACAAGAAGGATCATGGATATTAAACCCACCCTCCATCCAACTTTTAAAAAATCTTTTGCACCAACTAAGCCACTAGAATAAACTATTGTACATGCGGGAGCAGCTACCGCTGTAAAATATCCAAATGCAGATGCAATTGCCGTTACTAACCCTAAATGCATGGCATTTTCACCAAGATTTAGCGTAATCGGGCCTAATACAGCAACAGTCGCAGAGCTAGATAATACATTTGCCATTGTAGTGGTCATAACAATAATTATTGTATCAACCGCAAATGGGAAAGAATTCATAATAGTTCCAAATAGATTTACAACTTGATTCGCAAGCCATAACGCAGCACCTGTGTCATTAATATTTGACCCTAATGAGATTGTTGCACCAAATAATAGAATAACACCCCAATGTGTATTCTTACTTAAATCTTCCCATTTTACAAAACCTGCAACTAAGTATAGAAATACACCAAATAAAGCAATCGTTCCCAGACCATAAGTTTCACTCAAAAATACCCAACCAAGAAATACTAAAAGAAAGATAAATGCAGCCACCGTATTCCTTCCTGTCATATTAGGTGATTTTGCTACTTGCACAATTAATTTCCGGACACCCGTATCTAGATGGTCATATTCCGGAACAAAACTTTTAAGTAACACCCATGAAATAATGGGAATCTGGACAATAACGAGTGGATACACTTTTATCATCCATTCCAAATAGGAAATTGAGAGTCCAAAATCATGAAAGTAGGACATCATAATTACATTCCGTCCACCGCCAGACGGTGTACCTATGGATCCAATTAATGCGCCATATGCAATGGAAAAAAGAAGTACTGCACTTAATCCTTTAACTCTATCTTTATCTTCAGAAGTAAATCGAATCAAAGTCATTCCAATGGGGAGCATAATAGCAGCGACTGTATGTTCGCCAATAAAGGAAGATAAGATTGCTGATATAGCAGTAAACCCGAAAACAATATTTTTTGTTTTATTTCCAGTTAAAGTAATAATACCCAAAGCAATCTGTTTATCCCATCCCTGCTTAATAATAGCAACGGAGAGCATGAGGGATCCCATGATGAAAAAAACTGCATCATTCATAAAGGAATGAGCAATTCCATCTGCATCATTAATCCCCAATATAACTTCAAAAACAAGAATATAAATAGCTACGGCTGGTAAAGGAATGGGCTCGGTAATAATCATCATTAGTGCAGTAATAACAATAATGATAATTCGATATCCTTCTAGGGTGAGACCTGAAGGTGTAGGCAATAGAACTAGTATAATACCAACCACGATTGTGATCAAAAACCATTTCTTCTGGGTAACCCAAAAAAGAAAGTTTGTTAGTGATGATCGAGAAAAGCCTAGCATAAAGTTTCAGAATTTAGGGAATTAAATAAGTAGATGGCGGTAATTCTAACAATAAAACTAAGGCTAAAACCTAATATTAATCTTTGAGGCACCTGACAGAAAAGCCTGATTGTTTATCAAGATTATACCTGTATAAATCTCTTCCATCATATTGCACTTTCCAATACCATGAACTTTGCTCTGTTGATTCGGTGGTAGTCCCATAATATCCATAACTTCCTCGATTACGAAAAGTGCCATCATTTTTTCGATACCCACCAGGTATTGCAGTAAATCCAGATTCATTTGTGGCTCCAATATTAAAATGAACCCAATGCTCGGTCCCAACTTCTTTTATTTTACCTCCTGCAACACTTTTCCCACTAAGATAGTCTACCATATTTTGCCACTCTTCATCTGATGGTACATGCCAACCTTCCGGTGCAATATTTCGAGAATCAACCATTGCAACCCAGTTATATAATGATCCATACCCCTTCGTTGAATCATTAATGTTATTATACCAACTGTAAGCTCCTATTTCAATCCCATTCCATTCTTCATTCGCTATTGCGTTGGTGATAGGGTCGCCATTTTGGTATCGTGAAACTCTTAAATCTTCAGCCATCCATTCCTGACCATTAATGACGGTTGTCAGATAGGTATTTCCATCAATATCATTAACTGTATTCCCATAATAAAATGATTTAATATCGGACCAAGCACCATATTTTATTCCACTATTTTTGGGTTGGACTTTCCAAAACTGCCGACCTTCTGCAGTTTGATTTATAGTAATAACTGTATCAGAAGTTGTTAGAAAATATTCAACATTAGAATTATTAATATCTGAAAAAACCATAATATTGTATTCTACAGCACCGGGAAATGTCGACCATATTAATTCTACTTGATTTGAATTCGTTATAAATTTCTGATCATCTGGGGATAGAATTTTGGGAGCAGATTGAGCTACAAAAGGGACGAAAACTTTAATAATGTCACTTTGTCCTATGTTCCCTGAATGGTCTATCGCTTTAGCTTCAACATTATGTTGCTCTCCATCTGCGTAAAAACTCACTTGCCATAAATATTCCCAAGGACTATTTATTAATCTTCCAATCCTATGCCCATCAATAAGTATTTCAATCATCGCAATACCATCATTATCCGTTGCATCTAGCTGGATTAATGTTGGCTCAGAAAGAGTAGAATTAATAATAGGAGAACTTATTTGTATTACTGGAGACTGTGTGTCACTATTATTATTTACTTCATCACAACTTAGTAGACCAATAATACTAACCATAGAAAAAATGGACGCAGGGCAACAAAATAATTTTTTAATCATCATTTCCTAATTTACAATGTGATATCCATTTAAAAAGGATCTCTAACTCGATGTTTATAAAAAAATGATTAATTGATGAACTAATGATTACACTCACTTGGAATCCTTGACCCATTTTGTAAAATAGCCCATTTCCAGATCGGCACACGTTTTTTGAGTTCTAAGATGAACCAATCCATGGCATCCAATCCTTCTCGCCGATGCTTAGACCAAATGGAAACATGAAGACTGGTTTCACCCACATCCACTTTACCAATGCGGTGTTTACAAAATAAATCATGGATTGGAAATTTATTCATTGCTTCTTCCGCTAATTGGGTCAGTTCTGCTTCCGCCATTCCTTCGTATTGTTCATACTCGAGAGCAGTAATATTTTCACCATGTTCCGTGGCTCGGACACGACCATTGAATATCAGTTCTGCACCATCTTGCTGACGACTATCTTCAGATGGAAAAAAATCAATCGGACCGTTTACAATTTCAGCCTTTACCATTTATCCGCCCTGTACGGGTGGAATGAATGCCACTTCATCACCATCTTGTAATTCAGTTTCATCAGGAACATATTTCTGATTTAGAGCAATTCTCAAGGAAATTCCATCTAATTTCCCATTGGCCTTTCCTCTAATGAATTTTTCCAATTGAGATGTGCTCGTCCCAGATTCAAATTCCAAGTTTAAAATATCTATTCCCAAGGCATATCTCACTTGGGAAAAACATTTTACTGTTATTTTTATCATAATTCGATCGTTTGTGTAATATGGCTCATTCCATCATAAACCAGTAATTTTCCAACCAGATTTGGTGTTATACCAACAATAAATTTTACAGCTTCAAACGCTTGGATATTCCCGATAATTCCTGGGAGCATGCCTAATACACCGGCATCAGCGCAGGTATCCCCGCCAGATGGCGGTTCGGGAAATAATTCACAATACCCTGGACTTCCATTTACATTTAAAACAGCTACCTGCCCTTCGTAACGAAATAAGCCGCCATAAACCATGGGGATATTCGCTTCTTTTGAAAATTTATCAATCAATTGGCGAGCTTGGATATTGTCAGTAGCATCAATTATCACATTAGCATCTTGAATAAAACTCATACCATTTTCTTCGTTTAAATATTTATCAATGGGTACAATGACTGCTTTGTTATTTAATTGTTCTAATCTTTCTTTGGCTACTTCAACCTTTAACCTGTTAAGATCGTCTGCCCCATACAAAGGTTGTCGATGAAGATTAGAAAGCTCTACAATGTCCCCATCTATCAATATCAATTTTCCTACACCAGCAGTTATAAGCGATTGTGCAGCGGGGCACCCCAGTCCACCCATACCAACGATAGCTACAGTTGCGTTCAATAGTTTTTTCTGACCATCCATTCCTACTTCGGGCAAAATTGTTTGACGAGACCATCGGCTCAGATCTTCCTTTTTAGATTGAAATTCAATCCAAGCCTGTGCGCCGCCCAATAAACTAAAAGTATCATCTAATTCATTCTCTATTATCATTCCTTCTGTTACAATTCCAAATTGGCAAACCAACACTTTAGATCCTTTCATATCGGAAATGGATCCACCATTAGAATTAATTGTTTTTAGACCATCCATTGGAAATTCATTTATCTGTTTTTCTGAGCGAACATCTACTACAGTGAATTCGCCTTTGCGATCATGAAGTTGTTTGGGTGTTAAAATCATTTAATAAACTTCCAAGGCAGGATATTTACTTCAATTGGTTTACCCGATTGCAACGGATTATCCCCCGGCTTCGTTCCAAGGATACAATTGGCCTGTAAAGATGATGACAGCATATGAGATCCAACTTTTGTGGATGGTTGACATACCAATTGACCATTTTCAATCCATGCATCTCCAAATAAAAATCGATATTTCACTTTTTCTCTCGGAAATGGTTTTTTCAATATTCCTGTTACTTTTTTGGATTCCTTCTTGCCCATCATAGTTTCAAGCACAGGCCACACCCATTCCATGAATCCAATATAAGATGATACTGGATTTCCCGGTAATCCAAAAATTAATGTAGAATTTCCTGTTCCAAAAAAAAGTGGTTTCCCTGGTTTCTGAGCTACTTTCCAAAAATGTTCTACCACACCCAATTCAATAAAAACATCCCGGACATAATCATATCGCCCCATTGAAACGCCACCTGAAGAAATGATCACATCACAAGTTTCCAATGCTCTTGATAAAAATTCTCTCAAAGAATCTTTATCATCTTTGATCACATCTTGCATAACAACTTCACCGCCGGCTCTATCTACCAATTCTTTAAAAACGTATAAATTTGAATTATATATTTGCCCTTCGCCTAAATTTTTACCCGGCTCAATCAACTCATCTCCCGTTCCAAAGATGGCAATATTTAGTTTTTTAGAGACTACTAATTCCCCATATCCAAATGTGGCACAGGTCCCTATTTCACTGGGCGTTGCAGTTGTCCCTTTTTGAATCAGAGTTTCTCCTTCTTTGATCTCTTCGCCCATTTTTCGGATATGTTTTCCCGGGAATGCTTCAATCATAATTTGGACTGTAGCTGAATCGGAAAACCCACTACTATCTTCCACCATAATAATTGCATCAGCCCCATCAGGAATTTTTGCTCCAGTCATGCATTGGATACATTCACCAGGATTTAAGGACACATTACTTGGTGTTCCTGCCGAGCTGATACTGACCATTGTTAATGTAACCGGATTTTCTGGGCTGGCACCTTTTGTATCTCTAGACCGAACTGCAAATCCATCCATGGCAGAATTATCAAATTGTGGAGATGGGAAAGATGCCACTACATCTCGCCCTAAAACAC
>JABHKE010000213.1 GCA_018692355.1 Fidelibacterota bacterium | reverse complement strand
GATGGATATTTTGTAAACAAACAAGCACCATTTGGGTTTAGTTCACAACCGGATGTCGGTATTACGGGTATGTTCTTTGGTGGGCATACTAGCACGTCTAGGGACTCCAGTCAAATATCTTCCTTGACTCTGAAAGCAGATTATACGAACCAAATCACAACATCTCAGTTAGTTAAAACCGGAATAGAATATGTTTATAATGACCTAAACCTAGATTACGGTATTGTTAATGTCGTTTTTCCCGGAAGCAATAATTATGTACGAATGAAACAAAAACCAATCCGAGGTGCTGCATATATTCAAGATAAAATCGAGTTAGATGGTTATATAGTTAATATTGGTTTAAGATTAGATTATAATAATGGAAATACAAACTGGACGTTTTTTGAACCTTTTTCCAATGATTGGAAAGAATTTAATTCAACTGAATACAGTGAAGATAATAATTACAAATCAAAAGATGTAAATGGGCAATACTCTCTTAGTCCTAGACTAGCTGTCTCGCATCCTATTTCATCCACTTCAAAATTATTTTTTAATTATGGTCATTTTAACCAACTGCCAACTTATGAAGAAATGTTTCGTATGGGGCGAAATATTGGCGGAGCCATGAGAAACTATGGTAATCCGGAATTAGGAATGTCCCAGACTATATCATATGAATTAGGATTTGATAAAACTTTTAAAGAGCTCTACATTCTACAATTCGCTGGATATTACCATGATATTGTTGATCAATTAACTTATACAACATACTATAGCGCAGATGGGAGTGTTATATTTAATCTAGCGGATAACAATAGCTATGAAGATATTCGTGGATTTGAAATGACTTTTAGAAAGTATCATTCTCAATGGTGGAGTGGTTTTATTAATTACACCTATCAAGTTAAGTCATCGGGTCTATTTGGGAAATCTAAATTATTTGAAAACCCTTCTGAACAACGTGAATACGATGCTAATACACAAGGATTGTACCAGTCTAAGCCAATAGCTCAGCCTTTCGCAAGAGCAAACCTTATAATTTCATCCCCCTCAAATTTTGGTCCTAAATTAGGAAAATTTCACCCATTAGGTGGGTGGTCTGCAAATACATTACTGTCTTGGCGTGAAGGCTATTTTACTTATGCACATAATGTATACCCTGGCGTTTCGTCTAATTCACCTATTTTACTTCAATACAATAATACCTCCAATATTTCTATGAAACTCCATCGAGATTTAAAAGTTGGAAAAATAAATATAGGAATTTTCGCAGAGATTAATAATTTATTTAATACAAAAAGATTATCGCTTGCTGGATTTTATAATGCTGATGACCAATTGTCCTATTTTCAGTCACTTCATCTTCCTGAAAGTAGCGCATATCAAAATATAATAGGGTCTGATCGAATCGGTGAATTCCGAGATGACGGTGTGGAATTTCAACCTATTGCTCAGGTTTCATTTTTGGATGGTTTACGAGAATCAGATATTAGACAAGAAACCATATATTTTGAATCCTCAACGGATACTTACCAAGAGTATGAATCTGGAACATGGGTTGAAGTCTCTCGATCCAAAATGGCTAATATAATTGAAACCAACGCTTACATTGATATGCCAAATCAAACATCCTTCAACTTTTTAAATCCTAGAAATATTTTTATGGGACTAAGGATTAGTTATGATTTCTAAAAAACTTCTTGGATTAATATTTTTTATTTTTTCAATAATTATTGCACAACCAGCAGGACAAGAAATTAAATGGCTTCGTGTAGGTAATCTCCGATCATGGTTTTCCAGTTTAGGTTCAGAACTAGAATCAGGAAGGACTGGAAGTGATGCACAGCAACAAGATGGATTAGCTTGGCCGGCTCAATATAAATACCAGGATAATATTGCTGCAAAATCTATGTGGATTGGGACAACAAATTATTTGGATCCCGTTTATCAAATAGAATTTCCTCACAAGGTAATTACTGTGGGGACTCGTAATGCTGGTGCCTATGATGAGATTATGCCTTATGAATGGAAAATGATTGGACGTTTCAACCATCCATTAGTATTGGTTGATGGTGATATTTCAACAGATAATTTTTACGATGATAACGTGGATGAAATTGACCCAAATCTCTTTTGTGATCGAATGATCTCAAATAAACTTCATTCATCTATTGGAGTTTCTATTGACCGAAAGATTTATGCCTTTTCTCAACAAAATCATGATAACTACTACATCTATGATTATGTATTTAAAAATACAGGCATCATCAATATGGATGGAGATATTTTAGAAAGAACGCTCACCGATGTTATATTTCATTTTCAATATCGCTATGCGATCGGGCATGAAGCATTTGTGAAAGGCTGGGCAGCAACTAATAATATCAATTGGGGCAGAAATATTGTCAACCAAGTAATTGG
>JABHKE010000069.1 GCA_018692355.1 Fidelibacterota bacterium | reverse complement strand
GCTAATCTTGAAATGGTGGAGACTGATTGATTTTATTATGGTAAATAGATTAAAAGAAATAATTATCCCTAACCTAATTCCTGACTCCTTACCTCTGCGAGAGCAGGATAGGGCATTCCTTCAACGATTAGCTGAAAAAATTCATGGGTCAGGTTTTGTTACACCTGCCGTCTTTTTTTTGGAAATGACAAAACCATTAGCATTATTAGGGAGCCATGCACTGGTTTTTTTTGGCCCTGTTTTAAATGCATTTATTCAATCAGAAAATTATTATCGTACAGTGCAGGTTTTTGAAGAATCTGCAAACATAGAACTATTACTACAAATGATCGAAGCGTTGGAAATCGATGCAAAAGTCAACACTGGAGATAATCATGAATGATCGTGATTTCATTATAGGGGCAGGAGGAGTCACATTTGCCTTCCTAATCTATTGGTTTATGGGCCATCCGTTTTTTATCACCGAACGAATTGTTATGTTCATAGCTATAATGACGTTTTCTGGAACGCTCCTGTTTTATATCCGAAAAGCACGCCGTGGAGAAGATATTTTTTTAAGAGAAATTCCTGGACTAAAAGCCGTTGAAGAAGCAGTAGGGCGTTCCACAGAAATGGGAAAACCTGTATTGTTCGTTCCCGGCATTATGGATATGGATCAAGTTGAAACTGTTGCTGGAGTAATTGTATTGGGCCATGTATCAAAAATGACTGCTAGATATGAGACAACTTTAAATGTTCCTGTATCCCGTGCAATTGTGATGAAAGCTGCTCAAGAGGCTTGTAAGGAATCTTATCTGATGGAAGGTCGGCCAGATATGTTTCATGAAGATATGGTTCATTATCTTACCGATGAGCAATTTGCCTATGCCGCTGGTGTAAATGGAATTATGGTTCGTGAAAAACCAGCTGCCTGTATGTACATGGGGAAATTCTATGCTGAATCTCTGATCCTTGCTGAAACAGGAAATTCGATTGGAGCTATCCAGATTGCCGGTACAGCGTCCCAAGCACAAATTCCATTTTTTGTAACTGCGTGTGATTATACGTTGATAGGTGAAGAATTTTTTGCTGCAAGTGCGTATTTATCTCAGCGGCCCGAGCTGATAGGCGGGATAAAAGGTCAGGACATGATTAAATTGATTGTTATTGGAATTATATTTTGTGGCGTCTTTCTCCGACTTCTCCATGATAGTGGAATGATTGATTTTAGTATTCTTGAATTTCTAACGGTGAGATAAGGAAAAGATATATGCTTTGGAAAAGACAAATCCCAATTTTGATTGTGGCAGTGATAGGCACTCTCACTTTATTTGGATGGTTCGTGAATGAACCACACATTAAATCTTTTGTGGATGATGATGCAACGCAATGGTTTGATATCCTCGCCAGTTTTGCGATTTTTCTTGGAGGTTTCAATTTACTTAAAATGCAATCACAGAAAGTTTTACGTAAACAACAAGGCTGGCAATACAGCATATTTGCCATAGTTGGATTCTTTTTTGCAATCACTGCTGGATTCTTTTACAAAGGGAACCCTGATGTTGCTTGGGGAACACACGTCACTGCTGATGGTACCCTGTTCAAATGGATTTTCACTTATATGTTCGCACCTCTCCAGGCGACTATGTTTGCCCTCTTGGCTTTCTTTGTGGCATCTGCGTCCTATCGCGCATTCCGAATACGGAATTTTGAAGCAACTTTGCTTCTTGTCTCAGGAATCATTATTATGATTGGACGAGTTCCTTTGGGGAGTAATATTTCCAGTTGGTTTATTTTGTATTTATTGGTCTTGATTGGTGGAATCACAGTTAATGCAGTTTTCAAAAATAAACAATACACAGCTATTTTTGTTTCTGTAGGAATAATAGTGGTCACCGCCGCAGGATCTTCCCTTGGATGGCCTTTGGATCAGCCGGGGATTTTCTATCTTCCTTATCTTCAAGAATGGATTTATAAATATCCAAATGTAGCTGGTGCAAGAGCCATCATGATGGGTATTGGAATGGGAATTTTCGCAACATCAATCCGATATATTCTCGGTATTGAAAAATCATATATCGGGGAGTAGACGTGAAATTTCTAACTGATTTAATTTTGAAAATGGGAACCGTTGACAGGCGATGGATTTTCCTTATTATTGCATTGGTTGTGATTGTGCCATTATTCTTCCCTTTAGGGTTACCCATACGTGCTACTGCCACCACACAACATGTGTATGATACAATTGATGCTTTGCCCCATGGCTCCAAGGTATTGGTGTCTTGTGAATATGGTCCAAGTACAAAGCCCGAGATTCATCCTATGGTATTGTCAGTTATGCGCCATTTATTTAAAAATGAGCATAAGGTATATGTGACGTGCCTCTGGCCAGATGGTCAATTTTTAGCGTCTGATGCCTTGGATTTAGTAGGACGAGATGAATACGGATTGACTTATGGAGAAGATTATGTTTTACTCGGATTTCGTCCAGGAAATGAGGCTGTGGTTAAGGGCATTGTGAGTGATCTCAGAAAACTTTACACCATTGATGCGAAAGGTACAAAGATTACAGAAATTCCCATGATGGATGGTGTAAACCGATTTGAAGATTTTGATTTTCTTTTCTCCGCATCGGCTGGTTACCCTGGAACCATTGAATGGGTCCAATATGCAGTCGACCCTACAAATGTACCCATGAGTACTGGGACGACATCTATACAAGTCAATGAAGTGATGCCTTACGTTTCTGCCGGTCAGGTACAGGGAATTCTTGCAGGCATGCCTGGTGCAGCAGAATATGAAGCTTTAATTGGCGTTCCCGGAATTGGCACTAGTGGAATGGATGCCCAGTCCGTTGCCCACCTAGTGATTGTGCTGTTCATCGTGTTGGGGAATATTGGTTATTTCATTGAACGACATCGTTCAAAAAAATATTAAGGAGTGATTATGTTTAGTGAAATTCATGGTGCTTGGGTCGCATCCTTCTTAACGCTGGCTATCTTTTCATTTCTTTATAAGGATAATCCATTTTATAAAATCGCAGAACACATTTTTGTTGGTGTTTCAGCTGGATATTGGACTTCGATGTTCTTTTGGACACAGATTCAACCCAATTTATTCGGACGACTTTGGCCATCAACGCATTATTCGGAAGGAATATGGTACGGGATCTACAATTTATTTGGCATTTTTTCTTCGTCAATATTTCCGGAAGGAGGAATCGATAAAGGCCATGAAATGCATTTGATCTATTTGATCCCATTTGCTTTGGGTATTATGATGTTACTCAGCCTATTTAAAAAGCTAAATTGGTTTGCCCGTTGGGGAATTGCTTACACAGTCGGAATGGCTGCAGGACTTCGTGCATATGGCTATCTTAATTCCAATGTCATTGGACAAATAAAAGGTACAATTATTCCTCTTTCGGATCCTGATTTGCCATTTTTTAGCTTGTTGGAAGCATCTCATTTTAATAATCTTGTTATTTTAGTTGGGACTGTGACAGGATTGCTGTATTTCTTTTTCTCAAAAGAGCATACAGGAAATTTTGGGAAAGTCACTCGCGTTGGGATTTATTTCCTCATGATCTCTTTTGGTGCATCATTTGGATTTGCTGTTATGGGACGAATTTCACTACTCATAGGTCGTTTTG